>JBCNOX010000042.1:0-17177 GCA_039593645.1 Pseudoduganella sp. | reverse complement strand
TGGGGATCCTGTTGGCGATGGCGCAGGCTTCGGCCATGTCGCGCACTTTCACCAGCGCACCGCGGGCGCGCAGCGAGGTTTCGATGACTGCCTTGCGCGGCATGGTCGGCAGCAGCTTGGCAATGCTGGCTTCCACCTTGGCGATGTAGCCAGCGTCAGGGCACAGCAGGATGGCTTGCGCCAATTCGTCATGCTCGGCTTGCGAGAACAGGTCCATCGCCACCCAGTCGGGGTCGGTGGTGCCGTCGCAGATCACCAGGATCTCGGACGGGCCGGCGATCATGTCGATGCCGACGGTGCCGAACACGCGGCGCTTGGCCGAGGCCACGTAGGCATTGCCCGGGCCGACAATCTTGTCGACCGGCTGGATGGTTTCGGTGCCATACGCCAGCGCGGCCACGGCTTGCGCGCCGCCGATGCCGATCACGCGGGTCACACCGGCAATTGCAGCGGCGGCCAGCACCATCTGGTTCTTCACGCCGTCCGGAGTCGGCACCACCATGATGATTTCCTGCACGCCGGCCACTTTCGCCGGCACGGCGTTCATCAGCACCGACGACGGATAGGCAGCCTTGCCGCCCGGGACGTAGATGCCCACGCGGTCCAGCGGCGTAATGCGCTGGCCGAGGACGGTGCCGTCGGCTTCAGTGTAGGTAAAGCCTTGCAGCTCCTGCTTCTGGCGCTCGTGGAACACGCGGATGCGTTCGGCGGCTGTCTGCAGCGCGGCGCGTTGCGCATCCGGCAGCGAAGCCAGGGCGGCATCCAGCTCAGGCTGGGCGAAGTCGAAGTCGGCCATCGACGCAGCCTTGGTGCGGTCGAAGCGGTTGGTGTATTCCAGCACCGCCTCGTCGCCGCGTGCGCGCACGTCGGCGATGATTTTTGCTACCGCACCTTCGATGGCATCGTCGGTTTCAGCTTCAAAGGCCAGCAACGCATCGAGCGTTTCCTGGAAGTCGTCTTGGGTGGAGTCGAGCTTGCGGATCATGGTCATTACGCTTTCGCCAGCGAGGCGCGTTCAAAGGCTTCGATAATTGGTTGCAGGCGGGCGCGCTTCATCTTCAGCGCGGCCTGGTTCACCACCAGGCGCGAAGAGATATCCATGATCTCTTCCACTTCCACCAGGTTGTTGGCGCGCAGCGTGCTGCCGGTGGAGACCACGTCGACAATCGCATCGGACAGGCCGACCAGCGGCGCCAGCTCCATCGAACCATACAGCTTGATCAGGTCGACGTGCACGCCCTTCTTGCCGAAATGCTCGCGCGCGATAGAGGTGAACTTGGTCGCCACGCGCAGGCGCGCGCCCTGGCGCACCGCGGTCTCGTAATCGAAGCCTGCACGCGTTGCCACCGACATGCGGCATTTCGCGATATGCAGGTCCACCGGCTGGTACAGGCCTTCGCCGCCGTGTTCCAGCAGAACGTCCTTGCCCGCCACGCCGAAGTCCGCCGCGCCATGCTGCACATAGGTCGGCACGTCGGATGCGCGCACGATCAGTACGCGAATGCCAGGGTCCGAGGTAGGCAGGATCAGCTTGCGGGAGGTTTCCGGATTTTCGGTGACGGTGATGCCGGCCGCTTCCAGCAGCGGCAGCGTGTCTTCGAAGATCCGGCCTTTCGACAGGGCGAGGATAAGGTCCATGGTGGTTATTTGATACGGGTGATATTGGCGCCTACGGCGGACAGCTTGTCTTCCATGCGGTCATAGCCACGGTCCAGGTGGTAAATGCGGTCCACCAGGGTTTCGCCTTTGGCGGCCAGGCCTGCGATCACCAGCGAGGCCGAAGCGCGCAGGTCGGTTGCCATCACAGGTGCACCGATCAGCTGTTCGACGCCGTCGATGTAGGCGGTATTGCCGTCGATCGAAATCTTCGAGCCCAGGCGGTTCATTTCCTGCACGTGCATGAAGCGGTTCTCGAAAATGGTTTCGGTCACCTTGCTGCTGCCGCTGGCGATCAGGTTCACCGCCATGAACTGTGCCTGCATATCGGTCGGGAAGCCCGGGTATTCGGTGGTGCGGAAGGAAACCGGCTTCGGGCGCTGGTCCATCTGCGCGCGGATCCAGTTGTCGCCCACGGTCAGCTGCACGCCCATCTCGCGCAGCTTGTCCAGCGCCACGTCGAAGATGTCGGTGCGGGTGTTGCGGATGGTGATGTCGCCGCCGGCCGCTGCGACTGCGCACAGGAAGGTCGCCGCTTCGATACGGTCGGAGATCACTTCATGCTTGGCGCCGTGCAGGGAAGGAACGCCCTGGATCACCAGGCGGTCGGTACCGATGCCCTGGATCTTGGCGCCCATCGCCACCAGCAGGTGGGCCAGGTCGGTCACTTCCGGCTCGCGCGCGGCGTTTTCCAGGATAGTCTCGCCTTCGGCCAGGGTCGCTGCCATCAGCAGGTTCTCAGTGCCGGTCACGGTGATCATGTCGGTGACGATGCGGGCGCCCTTCAGCTTCTTGCACTTGGCGTAGATATAGCCGCCGTCGATGCTGATGTCGGCGCCCATGGCCTGCAAGCCCTTGATGTGCTGGTCGACAGGACGCGAGCCGATGGCGCAGCCGCCCGGCAGCGAAACCTTGGCTTCGCCGAAGCGCGCCAGCAGCGGGCCCAGGACCAGGATCGAGGCGCGCATGGTCTTCACCAGCTCATACGGCGCTTCGTACTTGTCGATCTTCGAGCCGTTCAGGGTGACCTTCTCGCCATCCTGCTCCACCGACAGGCCGGTCTGGCGCAGCAGCTTGAGCATGGTGGCCACGTCGTGCAGCAGCGGCACATTGGTCAGCTCCACGTCGCCCGCGGTCAGCAGGCCGGCGCACAGGATAGGCAGGGCAGCGTTCTTGGCGCCGGAAATCTTGATGTCGCCGACCAGGCGCTTGCCGCCGGTGATGAGCAGTTTGTCCATATCTTCTTTTTATCCTTGGAATTCTTCAGGGGTCAGGGTTTTCATCGACAGTGCGTGGATCTCTTCGCGCATGCGGTCGCCCAGCGCGGCATACACCAGCTGGTGGCGCTGGATCAGGCGCTTGCCGGCAAAGGCAGGCGACACGATCACAGCCTGGAAGTGCTGGCCGTCGCCTTCCACTTGCAGGTGGGTGCATTCGAGGCCGGCAGCGATGTAGCCGTGGATTGCTTCTGGAGTTGTGGTCACTTTGATTCCTCAATAAATCAGTGGCGCAGGCGATAGCCGCTGCGCAGGAGTTTGATGGCGAGCAGCGCCAGCGCCACCAGGAAGGCGGAAACGATGGCGACGCTGACCCATGGGTTCACGTCGGACTGCCCGAAGAAGCCGTAGCGGAAACCGTCGATCATGTAGAAGAACGGATTCGCGTGCGATACGGCCAGCCAGAACGGCGGCAGCGAATGGATCGAATAGAACACGCCGGCCAGGAAAGTCAGCGGCACGATCAGGAAATTCTGGAAGGCGGCCAGCTGGTCGAACTTCTCGGCCCAGATGCCGGCGATCAGGCCCATGGTGCCGAGAATGGCGGCGCCCAGCAGGGCAAACACCAGGATCCACAGCGGGGCCGTGAAGCTCAGATGCGCGAACCAGGCGGTGATCGCGAACACGCCGAAGCCCACGGTAATGCCGCGCACCATCGATGCCAGCACGTAGGCGGAGAAAATCTCCCAGTGCGACAAAGGCGTCAGCAGCACGAACACCAGGTTGCCGGTGATCTTGGACTGGATCAGCGACGACGAAGAGTTGGCGAAAGCATTCTGCAATACGCTCATCATCACCAGGCCGGGAATCAGGAAGGCGGTGTAAGTCACGCCGGGATAGACCTCGACGCGGCCCGACAGCACGTGGCCGAAAATCAGCAGGTACAGCATGGCGGTCAGGATCGGCGCGGCGATCGTCTGCGTGGCGACCTTGTAGAAGCGCAGCGTCTCTTTGTAGACCAGGGTGCGGAAGCCGGTGGTGATCATACGATGTTCTCGTCCATGATTTGCAGGAAGATGTCTTCCAGGTCGGCCTGCTGCAGCTGCATCTCATCGATGCTGATGCCGCCCTGGCGCAAGCGGGCCAGGATGCCTTCTACTTCCGCGTAATCGTTGATGCGCAGGCTGTACTTGTTGTCTTCCGGCGGATGATTGAGCAGCGGCTGCAGGTCCTCCGGCAAGGAGTTGTGCGGCAGGTGCAGCACCAGCTGCGAGCCGGAGATGCGGCGGATCAGTTGCGACATGGTGTCCAATGCCACCACCTTGCCCAGCTTGAGCATGGCGACGCGCTTGCACATCGCCTGCGCTTCTTCCAGATAGTGCGTGGTCAGCACGATAGTGTGGCCTTCGCGGTTCAGGCGCGTGATGAACTGCCACAGGGTCTGGCGCAATTCCACGTCGACGCCGGCAGTCGGTTCGTCCAGCACGATGACGGGTGGCTTGTGCACCAGCGCCTGCGCGACCAGCACGCGGCGCTTCATGCCGCCGGACAGGGCGCGCATATTGGTGTCGGCCTTGTTGGCCAGGCCCAGCTCCTCCATCACCTCGTCGATCCACTTGTCGTTGTTGCCCAGGCCGAAGTAGCCGGACTGCAGGCGCAGCGTTTCGCGCACGGTGAAGAACGGGTCGAACACCAGCTCCTGCGGCACCACGCCCAGCTTTTTGCGCGCCTCGCGGAAATCGGACACCACATCGTGGCCGTGGATCTTGACGCTGCCGGCATCGGCGCGGATCAGGCCTGCGATGATGGAGATCAAAGTGGTCTTGCCCGCCCCGTTCGGCCCCAGCAAGCCAAAGAACTCGCCTTCCTCGATTTTCAGGGACACGCCGCCAAGCGCCTGCAGCGACTTGTAGCGCTTCTGGACGTTGCTGATTTCGATTGCTGTCATGCTTACTTGTATAGATAACTGGGACAACGATGACCGTTGTAAAGGCGCGCGCTCATCAGGCGCGGTAGACGGTCAATTATATTGGAATTTCGGTTCAGGCTCGCTGAACCGGTGAAACTACAGCGGGGGGAGGGGTAAGGCGGGGGTCAATGATGATGCAGGTCGGCGGGCGACACGAGCGTGCACACGCCGTAGAGCTTGGTCAAGCTCTGGAGCTGTCCTGGCAGGTTGCGCAGTTCCAGCTTGATGCCGTTCTGAACGGCAGCGCGCTGCCATGCCAGCATGACTGACACGGCAGCGGAGTCCACGGTTTCCACCTGGCCCAGGTCGAACACAGTCTGGCCCGAGCGCAGCGCGGCCAAGCCCTGCGCCAGCGCTTCCGTGGCATTGGCCACGGTCAGCGATTTCAGCGACAGCTGATTGGAAACAGTGGTATCAGGCATTATTTACCTGCAGTCTTCAGTGGCTTGGAAGCCAGCTTCTTGTTCTTTTCGGACAGGGTCTTGATCAGGCCGTCGATGCCGCCTTTCGAGATTTCCGAAGCGAAGGTGCCTTTGTAGGCTTCCACCAGCCACGCGCCCAGCACGTTGATGTCATAGATCTTCCAGCCGGCATCGGTCTTGGCGACGCGATAGTTCAGCTGGATCGGCTCGCCGCGCGCCTGGTTCACCTGGGAACGCACTTCCACTTCGGTGTCGCCTGGGGACGAACGCATCGGTTTGAAATCGACGGTCTGGTCTTTCACCTGGGACAGGGCGCCCGAGTAGGTGAAGATCAGCAGGGTGCGGAATTCGGCAGCCAGCTGCTTTTGCTGTTCCGGGGTAGCTTCGCGCCAGTAGCGGCCGGCTGCCAGGGAAGTCATGCGCTGGAAGTCGACGTAAGGCAGGATCTTGGTTTCCACCAGGTCCATGACTTTCTTCTGGTTGCCAGCCTGGATGTCCTTGTCGGACTTGGCCGTTTCCAGCACTTCGGAGCTGATGCGTTTGACCAGTGCGTCCGGCGCTTCGTTGGCTGGAGCAGTAGCGGCAAATGCGCTGGTGGCGAAAGCTACCGTTGCGACCGCGATCAGTTGTTTGATCAGATTCATTGTTCTTTACCTATGTAGGGTTGTGTTCCGGATCACAGGCTGGGTTTGGTTTCAGCCGGTTCCGGCATTATAGCCTGAGGCTGCTTTGGGGCCTCGTCCTCCACTTCAGGCTGCTTCTGCTTGTCCTGCGGACCGTCTTCGCCATCGTAAACCTGGCTGTTACGGCGCTGCATCCAACCGTCACGGATGAACTCGTAACGGTCGAGGGCGGCGTCCTCAAGGAGCGTGGATGCGTCCAGCAGAGCTGCGCGCTGGTCCACGACACGGGTAACGGTGCCGATGTTGCGCACGTTGACAGGATCTTTGTATTGCCATGGATCGGCGGTGATATCGACCGGCAGGGCGGCGGTGTCGCGCACAGTCGACGGGCCCAGCAGCGGCAGCATCAGGTAAGGACCGGATGGCACGCCCCAGGCACCCAGGGTCTGGCCAAAGTCTTCTTTATGTTTTTGCAAACCTGCTTCGGATGCAATATCGAGCACCCCCAGCAGGCCGAAGGTCGAGTTCATCGCCACGCGCATCAGGTCCGACATGCCGTCGCCGACCTTGCCTTGCAGCAGGTTGTTAGCGGCGGTCCAGACGTCGGCCAAGTTGCCGAAGAAGTTGCTCACGCCGGTCTGGAAGAAGCCCGGCGTCACGTTCTTGTAGACGGTGGCAGTCGGCTTCAGCGCATACTCGTCCACCTTGTCGTTGAAGTTGAAGACGGCGCGGTTATAGCCTTCGAACGGATCGCGCGGGTTCGGACCGGCGCAGCCGCTCAGCGTGCCCACCACCGCCAGACTTACGGCAAGAGTACGGAATTTGCTCATTGGGAGTCCTTTCCTTCGGCTGCCTTGCTATAGATGAACTGGTTGATCAGGTCTTCCAGCACCGTTGCGGACTGGGTGCGGGCAATGCGGTCGCCGGCAGCCAGGTTCTTTTCGTCGCCACCGGCTTCGATGCCGATGTACTGTTCGCCCAGCAAGCCGGCGGTCAGGATCTTGGCCGAGCTGTCTTTGGGGAATTTGAAGCCTTCTTCCATATCCAGCGTGACAACAGCTTTATACACCTTGTCGTCGAAACCGATCGACGCCACACGGCCAACCACCACACCGGATGCCTTGACGGCAGCCTGAGGACGCAGCGAACCGATATTGTCGAAGCGCGCGGTCACCTGGTAAGTCTTGCCCATGGTCATGGAGCCGAGGTTGCCGGCCTTGAGTGCCAGGAACATGAGCGCAGCGGCGCCCACAACAATGAACAGGCCAACCCAAACGTCGAGAGATTTACGTTGCATACATTTATTCCTTATTTACTGAACATCAGCGCCGTCAGCATGAAGTCGAGCCACCAGATCATCAGGGAAGAGATGACCACAGTGCGCGTCGTCGCACCGGAAACGTCTTCCGGGGTAGGCTGTGCTTCATAGCCCTGGTACAGCGCGATAAAAGTGATGGCGACACCAAACACCACACTTTTCACGAATCCGTTGAATACGTCTTTCCAAACGTCCACGCCACCCTGCATCTGCGACCAGAAGGCACCTTCGTCGACGCCGATCAGCCCAACGCCGATCAGGTAGCCGCCGAGAATGCCGACCGCGCTGAACATGCCGGTCAGCAGGGGCACGGAAATTACGCCAGCCCAGAAACGCGGCGCCAGCACGCGCTGGATCGGGTTCACGGCCATCATTTCCATGGCGGACAGCTGTTCGCCCGCCTTCATCAGGCCGATCTCCGCGGTCAGCGAAGTACCGGCGCGGCCGGCGAACAGCAGGGCGGTAATCACCGGCCCCAGTTCGCGGGTCAGTCCCAGGGCGACCAGCAGGCCCAGCGATTCTGACGCGCCGTATTTATTCAGCGTGTAGTAACCCTGCAGGCCCAGCACCATGCCGACGAACAGGCCGGACAGGATGATGATCAGCAGCGAATAGTTACCGATCACATGCAGCTGCTCGACCAGCAGGCGCGGCCGGCGCAGCAAGCCGGGAGACAACCCCAGCATAGTAAAGAAAGTACGAGCCGAAAGGCCAATGCTTTCGACATAATCGCGTGCGCCACCACCCACGCTCAGCAGGAAACGGCGCATCATTTGCGGACTCCCAGGCCCAGGTCTTCGGCCAGCGATTTGCCCGGATAGTGGAATGGCACCGGGCCATCCGCTTCCGCGTGCACGAATTGCTTCACGTAAGGATCAGTCGAAACCATCATGTCAGCCGGGGTGCCGTGGGCGACGATCTTGCCCTGCGACAGGAAATACACGTAGTCAGCAATCATGAACGACTCCTTGACGTCGTGCGACACCAGGATCGTGGTCGAACCGAGCGCATCGTTCAGGTTGCGGATCAGGTTGGCGGTCACGCCCATCGAAATCGGGTCGAGACCGGCGAACGGCTCGTCATACATGATCAGTTGCGGGTCCAGCGCAATGGAGCGCGCCAGCGCCACGCGGCGTGCCATGCCGCCCGAGATTTCGCCCGGCTTCAGCTTGGCCGCATTGCGCAAGCCGACAGAATGCAGCTTCATCAGCACCAGGTCGCGGATCAGTTCTTCCGGCAGGTCGGTATGTTCGCGCAGCGGGAAGGCCACGTTTTCATACACGGTCAGGTCGGTGAACAGCGCGCCATGCTGGAACAGCATGCCCATTTTGCGGCGCAGCACGTACAAGTCCTTGGTCTTCAGCTGGTGGACGATCTGGCCTTCCACGCTGACGGCGCCTTTTTGCGGGCGGATCTGGCCGCCGACAAGGCGCAGGACAGTGGTCTTGCCACTGCCGGACCCACCCATGACAGCCACCACTTTCCCGCGAGGAAAGTCCATATGGAGGCCGGACAGGATCGCCCGCTTTCCATAGCTGAAGTGTAAGTCACGGATTTCGACTAAATTTGACACAGATATGTCGCTCTTTGTTCTTGAGGCCACATTGTAATTCAGAAACGGTTCTCTCTGCTTGGAGCTCCGTAGCGCCACAATAGGCACAGCTAAAGAGGCAAATTTTACAACACTAATAACCGCAAAGTCAGCAATTTACAAATTGAAACGCTTGTTGACCGGTGTTCAGTGCTGCAAGGCAGCAAATTCCTGCTATTTTAATAACTTTGGCTCATTAAGAGGAAAAATGGCATGAAAATTCGGCGGACGCTCCTTGCTTGCTCCCTGGCGGCTATCTCGGCCCAGGCTTTGGCGGAAAGCGACAAGATCGAAGTGGTTACCGTGACTGCGCAAAAGCGCAAGGAAGACCCGAACAAGGTGGCGATGAGTATTTCGGCCATCAGCGGCAACTCCCTGCAGGCGCAGCAGGTGGACGATTTCACCGACCTGACACGAGCCGTGCCGAATATTTCCTTCACGGCCGCCACCGGCAATGGCGGCGCCGGGCCTGGCACCTCCAATATCGAGATCCGCGGCATCAGTTCCGCCGCCGGCCAGGCGACGGTCGGCATCTACCTCGGCGACGTGTCGCTGACGGTGGGTAACCTGTACACCATGGGCACGGTGGAACCGAAGTTCTTCGACATCGACCGCGTCGAAGTGCTGCGCGGGCCGCAAGCCACGCTGTACGGCGCCAGCTCCATGGGAGGCACCATCAAGTTCGTGCCGAACGAGCCGGACCTGAAAGAACGCGAGATCACCGCTTATGCCGAAGCGTCTTCCACCAAAGGCGGCAGCCCTGGCTACTCCACCAACGTGGTCGGTAATTTCCCGCTGGTGGGCAATGAACTGGCGCTGCGCATCGGCGCCCAGGCCCAGCGTTCGGGCGGCTTCATTGACCAGGTCGATGGCGACGGCAATGTGGTGGCCAACAACATCAACAAGATCAACGACCAGGAATTGCGGGTGGCGCTGAAATGGGCGCCGACGCGCGACCTGACCGTCACGCCATCCATTTATTACCAGCGCGTGGATGCCAAGGATATTGCCGCCTTCAGCCTGGACCGCCCGCCATACCAGGCACAGAAGCAGGTGCGCGAGCCGTCCATCGACAAGCTGCTGACGCCGAACCTGGCAGTCAATTGGGACCTGGGCGGAGCCGACCTGACTTCCAGCACCAGCTACTTCCAGCGCAAGTTCGACCGCCAGCAAAACGGCTCCGCCTACAACAGCTATTCGCTGTCGACCTTCCTGACGTCTACCGACGATGGCGGCAAGGCGCCGCCGGAACTGATTGACGCCATTGCCGGCCTGCCGTCCACGGTCTACCTGAACAACGCGGTGCGCCAGATTTCGCAGGAATTCCGCCTTGCCTCCAAACCCTACGATGCGGCGCGCTCGCCGTGGACCTGGCTCGGCGGCTTCTACTTCTCGAACCAGCACACCAACCTGAACGAAAACGATCCGATCCACGGCGTGACGGCAACGTTCGAGAAGTTCGGCTTCTCCATCGACGATCCTGAGCTGCTGCCGGACGCCTATCCCGGCGCCTTCCCGAACGACAATTCCTTCGCCGGCGAATTCCACTACCGTGAAAAGCAGACCTCCATCTTTGGCGAAGTGAATTACTACTTCTCGCCGACGCTGCACGCCACCGTGGGCGCCCGCTACCTGAAGGCGAAATCCACCCTGGCCCAGCGCAACGGCAACTACCTGGCAGGCGCGGGCAACAACAGCAGCACCAGCCTGTCATCGCACGCCTTCACGCCGAAATATGCAGTGACCTGGGAAGCCTCGCCCGAGCACACCATTTACAGCTCGATTGCCAAGGGCTTCCGGCTGGGCGGCTCCAACGTCTTCGTACCGCCAACCACCTGTGGCCCTGACCTGGAAGAGAACGGCCTGACCGAAGGCCCGGCGACTTATGCGCCTGACAGCCTGTGGAGCTATGAAGTCGGCAGCAAATCACGCTTCCTCGGCGGCCGCCTTGCCGTCAACGCCGACGTGTTCTATGTAAAGTGGAAAAACATCCAGCAGGGCGTTTACCTGCCGACCTGCGCCTACACCTACAACGCCAACGCCGGCAACGCCACCAGCAAAGGCTTCGAGTTCGACATCAAGGCCAAGCCGATGGCCGGCCTGACCCTGAGCGCCGCCGGCGGCTACGTGAAGGCGGAGCTGTCGAACGACGATGGCATCGCCAACGGCGTGGTCGGCGCAGTGAAAGGCGCGCAAGTGCAGGGCGTACCGAAGTACAACGGCACGGTCACCGCCCAATACAACTTCTCAACCGCCAGCGGCCGCAGCGCCTTCGTCATGGGCGGCGTGCAGTGGGTAGGCCCAAGCAAAGGCTCGCTCAATCCCGAGCAGACCGACTACCAGCGCCCGGGGTACCACACGGTCAACTTCAGCACCGGCATCTCGTTTGACCGCTACCAGTTGACGGCCTTCGTTAAGAACGCCTTCGACGAAGACAAGGTGATCCAGCACCCGCAAGTCGCCTCCATCGTGCAAGGCTACCGTCTGGCGCCGCGCAGCATTGGCATGAGCATTGCCGCGAAGTTCTGATTAACTGAACGTAAAGCGACAGCCGGGCTTTTCTTGCTTGGCATGCTGGCTGTCGCGCCACATCTTCGAGAAATCAGCCAGTCTATCGTCCGGCACTACTCGCCTGCTGGGCTTTCCGTCGTTTGAATGGGCGCGGACAATTTACGCTGACACTCGCGCGAGACAGTACCGATATACTCACGCCATGACGAGACTAACCCAGACGCTCATTGCGCTTCTTTTCGGGATACTGTTCCCGCTGGTCGGCTTCTTTGCCGGACTGCTTCCGCTGTATCACCAGGGACAAATCTGGTGGAATTCCCGCGTTTATGTAGCTGCCCCGGCGCAGGTCGGATCTTTGGAGCGGGTCAAACATCTCACCAGCAAGAAAGTGCAGATGTACCAGACCAGAGCCACCTTCCGTTATACATTCGCGGGGCGCCAATACGACGGCGGTCGGCCCAGTTTTTATAACAGGGCAGAGCGCCCCGGCGGCTTCCAGGACCGCTTGTACGACCGGCTGAACGAAGCCCGGCAAGGCAATGCCATGATCGAAGTGTGGCTGGACCCGAACCATCCGGAAGATGCCGTTTACGACCGGACGCTGACTTGGGAAACAACAGCTGCCAGCCTGCCATTTGCCGTCATATTCACCGGCTTTGGCCTGGGAGCCTGGGTTTTTATCTTTCGTCTCTGGCAGCGCGGGCGCAACAAGACCATCGCTCAACGTCTACAGGAGGGCCAGTTGATCCTGATCGAAGCGACAACTGGTATTCCGGTTCTCGTTTTCGTCACGCTCGCATGGAACGTGTTCAGCTGGTCCCTTGCCCCGATCGTGATGGGAAATCCCCGAGCACACAGCCTGTTACCCGTCGTGATCACATTCCTGTTCCCGGTCGCTGGCCTGGTACTCATCTTTCTCACCTGTGGGCAGCTTCGCAAGCGATGGTTGACAGGACAGCCAGTGCTCGAGATCACAGGCATTTCACCGCTGCGCGGACGCTTCCATTTCCGTCCTGCGATCGGGCAGAGGTCACCGCCGCTTGAGCTGATGCATCACATCACAATCAGCCTGCGAGTAATGAAGAACGCAATGGGTGGCAAGAACCAAACGCTCAAAATGTGGGAGCATTGCCTGCGGGACGGGCCGGTTGCGCGTGGCACCAGAGTGCTGGACTTTGAAGTCGATCCGCCGCGCGAACGCATGCGCGAAAGCCTCGAATTCGAACTTGAAATAGCAGGCACGAAGTTTTCGTTCCTGCTGCCGCGGTCACGCGCGCCAGGCGGCGCGCATGACCGGATGCGGGCTTAACGCGGCAGGACGGAGCTGCCCATCAGGTACTCGTCGACAGCGCGGGCGCACTGGCGGCCTTCGCGGATCGCCCACACCACCAGCGACTGGCCGCGGCGCATGTCGCCTGCGGCGAACACGCCTGGCTTGCTGGTCTTGTAGCTGTTTTCGCCTTCGGTCGCAGCGCGGGCATTGCCGCGTGCGTCCTTGTCGACACCGAAGGCGTCCAGCACTTGCGCCACTGGCGAGACGAAGCCCATGGCCAGCAGCACCAGGTCGGCTTTCATTTCAAATTCCGAGTTCGGCACTTCGCTCATCTTTCCGTCTTTCCATTCGACGCGGCAGGCGATCAGCTTTTCGACCTTGCCGTTCTTGCCTTCAAAGCGCTTGGTGGCGACAGCCCAGTCACGCTCGCAGCCTTCTTCGTGCGAAGAGGAAGTGCGCAGCTTGGTCGGCCAGTATGGCCACACCAGCGGCTTGTTTTCCTGCTCCGGCGGCATCGGCATCAGTTCGAACTGGGTGACGCTGGCAGCGCCGTGGCGGTTCGAGGTGCCGACGCAGTCGGAACCGGTATCGCCACCGCCGATCACGACCACGTGCTTGCCGCTGGCCTTGATCTGGTCCTTGATCTTGTCGCCGGCATTGACCTTGTTCTGCTGCGGCAGGAAGTCCATCGCGAAGTGCACGCCCTTCAGCTCACGGCCTGGAACCGGCAGGTCGCGCGGCTGCTCGGCGCCGCCGGCCATCACGATTGCGTCGAAATCCTTCTCCAGGTCTTCAGGGAAGATGGTTTCCTTGGAGCCGTTGGCCACGGTCGCCGGGAAGTCCTTGCCGATCAGGACGGAGGTGCGGAACTTCACGCCTTCCGCTTCCATCTGCTCGATGCGGCGGTCGATGTGGTGCTTCTCCATCTTGAAGTCAGGGATGCCGTAGCGCAGCAGGCCGCCGATGCGGTCGGCTTTTTCGAACACGGTCACATCGTGGCCGGCCCGTGCCAGCTGCTGCGCGGCGGCCAGGCCCGCAGGACCCGAGCCAACCACGGCAACCTTCTTGCCGGTCTTGACTTCAGCCGGCTGCGGCACGACCCAGCCGTGCTCCCAGCCTTCGTCGATGATCTTGTGTTCGATCGACTTGATCCCGACTGGCAGTTCGTTGATGCCCAGGGTACAGGCACTCTCGCAAGGCGCCGGGCAGATGCGGCCCGTGAACTCGGGGAAGTTGTTGGTCGAGTGCAGTACGTTCAGCGCTTCCCGGTAGTGGCCGCGGTAGACCAGGTCATTCCAGTCCGGGATGATGTTGTTGACCGGGCAGCCCGAGTTACAGAACGGGATGCCGCAATCCATGCAGCGTGCGCCCTGTACCTTGGCCTGGTCGTTGGTCAGGTGAATGACGAATTCTTTGTAGTTCTTGAGGCGAGCCTCGGGTGCCAGGTAGCTTTCTTCCTGGCGCTGGAATTCCATGAAACCGGTGATCTTACCCATTTTTCTGATCCTCTCTTACGCAGCGATTGCTTGAGTTTCCGCTTCGATCGCGGCGTTGTCTGCCATTTCCACCAGGGCGCGTTTGTACTCGCTCGGGAACACTTTGACGAACTTGGAACGGCTTTCGTTCCAGTTGTCCAGCAACAGGCGCGCGCGCGTGCTGCCGGTGTGTTTGAAGTGGCGCTCAATCAGGCGTTTGAGGATGGTTTCGTCGGCCTCCGGTTCGCCATTGCGATGCTGGCTGTGCCAGGTGGCTTTGTCGACCAGCTGGTCGGCTGCCGCCCTGACTTCTTCCAGGCTCACCATGGACATATTGCACTTGCTGTGGAATTCGCCGTCCGGGTCGTACACGTAGGCGATACCGCCCGACATGCCCGCCGCGAAGTTGCGGCCGGTAGCGCCCAGCACGACCACGGTACCGCCGGTCATGTATTCGCAACCGTGGTCGCCCAGGCCTTCCACAATCGCGGTGGCGCCGGAGTTACGCACGGCAAAACGCTCGCCCGCCACGCCGTTGATGAAGGCTTCGCCGGCAACCGCGCCGTACATGACGGTGTTACCAACGATGATGTTGTTCACGGCCCAGCCGCGGAACTCGGTGTTCGGGCGCACGATGATGCGGCCGCCCGACAAGCCCTTGCCCACGTAGTCGTTGCCTTCGCCCACCAGGTCGATGGTGATGCCCGCTGCCAGGAAGGCAGCAGCCGACTGGCCGGCGGTGCCTTGCAGCTGGATGTGGATGGTGTCGTCCGGCAGGCCGGCGTGGCCGTATTTCTTGGCCACTTCGCCCGACAGCATGGTGCCGACGGTGCGGTTGACGTTTTTCACCGGCGAGATGAAGGATACGCGCTCGCCTTTTTCCAGCGCTGGCTTGGCTTGTGCGATCAGTTTCAGGTCCAGTGCCTTGTCCAGGCCATGGTCCTGCTCCTCGCTGTGATAGATCGACATGCCGTCGTCCACCTTCGGCTGGTAGAACACATTCGTGAAGTCCAGGCCCTGTGCCTTCCAGTGGGTGATGGCTTTCGACTTGTCCAGCAGGTCGGCGCGGCCAATCAGCTCATCGAAGGTGCGGATGCCCAGCTGCGCCATCAACTGGCGGGCTTCTTCAGCGACGAAGAAGAAGTAGTTCACCACGTGTTCCGGCTTGCCCTGGAACTTCTTGCGCAGTTCAGGGTCTTGCGTCGCAACGCCGACCGGGCAGGTGTTCAGATGGCACTTGCGCATCATGATGCAGCCTTCCACCACCAGCGGTGCGGTAGCGAAGCCCACTTCGTCGGCGCCCAGCAGGGCGGCGATCACCACGTCGCGGCCGGTACGCATCTGGCCGTCGGCCTGCACGCGCACGCGGCTGCGCAGGCCATTCAGCACCAGGGTTTGCTGGGTTTCGGACAGGCCCAGTTCCCATGGGGTACCGGCATGCTTGACGGAGGACAGCGGCGAGGCGCCGGTGCCGCCGTCATGGCCGGCCACCACGATGTGGTCGGCCTTGGCTTTCGACACGCCGGCGGCCACGGTACCGATACCGACTTCCGATACCAGCTTGACCGAGATCGATGCGCGCGGGTTGGCGTTCTTCAGGTCATGGATCAGCTGCGCCAGGTCTTCGATCGAGTAGATGTCGTGGTGCGGCGGTGGCGAGATCAGGCCCACGCCCGGTACCGAGAAGCGCAGCTGCGCAATGTATTCGGACACTTTGTGGCCCGGCAGCTGGCCGCCTTCGCCCGGCTTGGCGCCCTGCGCCATCTTGATCTGGATCTGGTCGGCGGAGTTCAGGTATTCCGCGGTCACGCCGAAGCGGCCCGAGGCCACCTGCTTGATGCGCGAGCGCAGGGAGTCGCCTTCCTGCAGCGGGATATCCGACTCGACCTGTTCCTTGCCCAGTACAGAAGCCAGGGTTTCGCCGACCTTGATCGGGATGCCTTTCAGCTCGTTGGCGTAACGGCGCGGGTCTTCGCCGCCTTCACCGGTGTTGGATTTGCCGCCGATGCGGTTCATCGCAACAGCCAGGGTGGCGTGCGCTTCGGTCGAGATCGAGCCCAGCGACATGGCGCCGGTCGCGAAGCGCTTGACGATTTCCTTGGCCGGTTCCACTTCGTCCAGCGGGATCGCTTTCGACGGGTCGATCTTGAACTCGAACAGGCCGCGCAAGGTCAGGTGGCGCTTGCTCTGGTCGTTGATCAGCTGTGCGTACTCTTTATAAGTCGAGTAGTTGTTCGAGCGGGTCGAGTGCTGCAGCTTGGCGATGGCGTCCGGCGTCCACAGGTGGTCTTCGCCACGCACGCGGTACGCGTATTCGCCGCCTGCGTCCAGCGCATCGGCCAGCACCGGGTCATTGCCGAAGGCCAGCTTGTGCAGGCGCAGCCCTTCCTCGGCCACTTCGAACAGGCCAATGCCTTCCACGTTCGACTGGGTGCCGCGGAAGTACTTGTCGACCAGCTGGCGGTTCAGGCCAACGGCTTCGAAGATCTGCGCGCCGCAGTAGGACATGTAGGTGGAAATGCCCATCTTCGACATCACCTTCATCAGGCCTTTGCCGACTGCCTTGGTGTAGTTGTAGATGGCGGTTTCCGGAGTCAGGTCGCCCGGCAGCGAGTGCGCCAGTTCGGCCAGCGATTCCATCGCCAGGTATGGGTGCACCGCTTCGGCGCCGTAGCCGGCCAGCAGGGCGAAGTGGTGGGTCTCGCGGGCCGAGCCGGTTTCCACCACCAGGCCGGTGGAGGCGCGCAGGCCTTTGCTCACCAGGTGCAGGTGGATGGTCGAGGTTGCCAGCAGGGCCGGGATCGCCACGCGGTCCGGGCCGACGGTACGGTCGGAGATGATCAGGATGTTGTGGCCGGATTTCACCGCGTCCACGGCTTCCGCGCACAGCGATGCCAGCGACGCTTCCACGCCTTCCTTGCCCCAGGCCAGCGGATAGCAGATGCTCAGCTCATAGGACTTGAACTTGCCGCCGGTATGCTGGCTGATGGTGCGCAGGCGTGCGATGTCGTCGAAGCCCAGCACCGGCTGCGACACTTCAAGGCGCATTGGCGGGTTGACGTTGTTGGTATCCAGCAGGTTCGGTTTCGGGCCGATGAAGGACACCAGCGACATCACCATCG
>JBCNOX010000419.1:0-5051 GCA_039593645.1 Pseudoduganella sp. | reverse complement strand
AATACCAGGAAAGCGACTGGGCATTCGCCGAACGCCTGATGGCGGAAGAAGGCCTGTTCTATTACTTTGAACACCGCAGCGACGGACACGTATTGGTCATCGCCGACCACAATGGCGCCTTCCAGCCGAATGCGCAGGCCGTGGTGCGCTTTACCCAGCCAGGCGCCGTGATGCGCGAGGACAGCATGGACCGCTGGCGCATGCAGGCCAGCCTGCTGACCAGCGAGGTCGCCCTGCAAAGCTGGGATTACCGCACGCTGGACCAGCGCTCCGCTAATGCTGGCAGCGCGGACAATAGCGGCATTTCACTGTCCGCACGCGACGTGCCGGGCGCGTACGCCTACACCAGCCGCGAGCATGGCCAGCGCCTGGCCGAACGCCGCCTGCAGGCACTCGACGTCGCCCGCAAAAACATGACCGGCGCCGGCACCGTACGCACCATGGCGCCGGCCACCCGCTTCGCCCTGCAAGGCGAACCAGTGACGGGCGACAGCGGCGACTTCATCGCCATCCGCGTGCTGCACCTGATGCACAACAACCTGGCCGCGCAGATGCGCTCGAATATCCAGCGCGAACTGGGCCAGGCTGCCCTGCAGTTGCTGAACGACGGCGACCTGGCCGAAAGCCGCCACACAGTCGGCAACGCGATCGCCGAGCGTCCGCTTTACCGCAACCGGATCGACGCCATCGAAGCCGCCCTGCCCTATCGCAGTGCAGCGCCGTGGAAGCGCCCCACCGTGCAGGGCCAGCAGACCGCCATCGTGGTCGGTCCCTCCGGCGCACCGATCCATACTGACCGCGACCATCGCGTCAAAGTCCAGTTCCACTGGCAGCGTGGCGACAGCAGCCATAGCCGCCTGTCGCCAACGCTGCAGGCGGGCGACACCGGCGCCCCGGCCGACGACAGCGCAGGCACCTGGGTGCGCGTCGCCACCCCGCTGGCGCCCATCGCCGGCGCCAACTGGGGCAGCAATGCGCTGCCGCGCGTCGGGCAGGAAGTGCTTGTCGACTTCCTTGAGGGCGATATTGACCGCCCCATCATCATTGGCGCCCTGTACAACGGCGAAGGCCAGGCCGACGCACAGCACAACAAGATCGGCGCAGGCACTGGCGCCGCCACCGGCAACGCTCCTGTGTGGTTCCCCGGCGAATCCGGCGGCCATGCCCACCCGGCTTCGCTGTCCGGCCTGAAAAGCCAGGCCATGCAAAGCAGCCAGGCCGGCGCCGGCGCTTACAGTCAGCTTGTATTCGACGACTCGCCCGGCCAGTCGCGCGTGGCCCTGCAACGCCACGCCAAGCCGCACCAGGGCACGGCAGAACTCAACCTGGGCCACCTGCGCCACCAAAGCGACAACCAGCGCCTGCATGCGGTGGGGTTTGGTGCGGAGCTGAAGACCGAGCACGCGCTCGCCCTGCGCTCTGGCCAGGGCATGCTGCTCTCCACCCACGCAGCGCGCGGCGCCAGCGGAAATGTGCTGGATGCACGGTCCGCACAAAACCAGGTGGATACTGCGAAGCAGTTGCAAATCTCCTTGACCGAGCAAGCCAAGACCCATAAGGCCGACTTGCCCAAGCAAAAGGAAGCCGACAAGCTCGCCGTAGCAGCTGGCCTGCAACGCACTGCGGACACCCTGTCGGCGCGCGCCGCCGGTGGCGCGCCCGCCTTCGACGCCCCGCTGCTGCAAGTCGACAGCCCATCCGGCATCGTCGCCGCAACGCCGGCCGATGCTTTACTTGCTTCCGAAACCGCCAGCAGCGTGACTGCCAGCCAGGATATCAACTTCGCCGCCCAGGCGAACCTGCTGCATTCATCGGCGGGCGGCATCAGCCTGTTCACCTACGGCAAAGCCAACGCCAAGGAAAAACCGAACCAGGAAACCGGCTTGCACCTGCATGCTGCGAGCGGCAAATACAGCAGCCAAAGCCAGGAAGCCGCGACCATGCTGACCTCTGACAAAGCGGTCACAGTCGCCAGCATCAACGCCGAAGTCAATATCGCCGCCAACCAGCATGTGCTGCTCACGACCCAGGGTGCCGCGATCCGGATTGAAGGCGGGAACATTACGCTGAATGCTCCGGGCAAGGTCGAATTCAAGGCCAGCATGAAGGAACTGGGAGGCCCCGGCAGCAGCGAAAGCGAACTGCCAAAGTTCTCCCGTGCCGATATGAAGTATGGCCAACGGTTCCAGTTGTTGGGTACAGACGGTATGCCGTTGAAAAATGAGGCATACACGATCTACGTCGGCGACCAACAAGAGATCCGCGGCAAGACCAACGGCCAAGGCTTGACTTCACTGGTCGATACCGAGCACAGCGAATCAACCTACATTATTTTTGACCGAGACCTGCAATGGGTCTGCGAAGAAGATTCTGAACATCATGACCACACACATTGCTAAGCTGTTGACCGTAGCGCTGTTGGCCGCCAGCCCACAGCTCTATGCTCAGACGGCGATCACGCCCCAACGCGACATCACGACTATTTCATTAGGCAGTGAAGAAGTGTCGATGCTTTACACGCACATCGACAAGAACAATGCGCACCCGATCGACACGGTGACATTCTTCCGCACCAACCCTAACGGCCCGGCACAACATATTCCTTTCGAGATCAATGACCGGTTCGAGCCAATTCTTCAATTGCGGTCGGGAGCCGATTGTGCGATGACGGGCTTCCGCGCATTCAAGTCCGGGAACCGGATGCGCGTGGTGTATGCGCAAAGGGATGGCAACTGGGCAGACAAGCGCCGAGTTAATTTCAGCGTGATGGATCTCAAGAAAAATACGAACGAAGACCTGGACACTCCCCCGCTTTACTTCCATGAAATCCTTAAAGTCACCACTCAGGGTAGCTACTGTGACGTAAATAAGGCACTCGATACGGAAGCTGGCCTTTACCGAATGGGGAAATAAGCTAGATGGCCACTCCCAAATATGTCTCCGCCCGTAACGGCGAAAACCTGTCTGTAATTTACGTAGCCGAGGATGGGAGCGAGTACCTACACTCGGGCGGCACGCGCGCCTGGCGCAATAACAATCCTGGCAACTTAAGCAAAGCCGAGAAAAGCGGACTCGCCATCGGTGTCGGCGGCTCATTCGCAGTCTTCCCGAATCATGCCGCCGGCAAGGCCGCACTGAAATTCGTTCTGCTATCCGTCTACAAGGAAAAGCGGCTGGATAAGGTATTCGAAAAATACGCTCCCTCCACTGACAATAACGATCCCGAGCACTACACCAAGTTAGTGAAGAAGTTTACAGGTCTAGCCAGCGACCGCACCATCGGTGACTTGAACGAAGCCGAACTTGAAAAGTTCATGGCCGCTATTGAGAGGGTCGAAGGATGGAAAGAAGGAAAGATCGAGCAAATCCCACACGCCCAGCAGTTCGCGCTGAAAGGCGTTGACGGCAAGCCTTTGTCGGGCATCAGTTACATCATGAGCTTCTTCACTAGCAGCGGTGAAGAGAAGAAGATCAAAGGCAAAACCGACAAAGACGGTAAAACCGATGTCGCGGTGACCGAAAAACGTTCAACTGTTTCACTGACTTTGCCCCGTCCAGATCCAGGCCAATCACTTAAAGGCACTGGTGCCAAGGGCAAGGGAAATTCAGCCCCGGCCAAAACGGTGGAAGCGGCATCCGTGAATTCGAAGCCATGGTATGCATTTGCGTTTGGCAATGCCGATGAGTGTTTGACAGAGGCCCAAAAACAATCTTCCCCTAAGGCTGAAGAAAAGAAACCGGAAAAGAAGTCCGCGCCGCCAGCTGATGCTACTCCTAAAGCCAAGAAGGATGCGCCGCCGCCCGCAGCGCCTATGGCCGTGGTTCAGCAAAAAGGTGCCATCAAGGCTTCTTCGACGGTTGATAAAGCCGAGAACAAAGTATCACAGATCGTCAAAGAACCTGGCGTCTTTGTTACATGGCATTTCGATACCACGCAGGGATCAAACAAGAACCTGCGCGGCCTTCCTTATTTTATCGCCGTTATGAACGGCAACAAGGCGTCCGCTTTGTATGAAGGCCAGCGCGTTCAGATCCTTGGAACCCCTAACAAGATCAGGCAAAAGGTCCCGTTTGGCAAAGAAGTGGCTCTCTTCCTTGGAAGCGATGCCAAGTCAAGGTATCGAACCAAGCCGTTGTTCCGCGTGACAGCAGAAGAAGGATTGACTGACATCGTTGTCAAAATCAACGAGACCGATGGCAAGGACTATGATGCAGCCCTGGAACAGCCCGCGTTGAAGGACGAAAGCGGGACAAAGAAAA
Organism: Pseudoduganella sp.; assembly: GCA_039593645.1. GTDB lineage: Bacteria > Pseudomonadota > Gammaproteobacteria > Burkholderiales > Burkholderiaceae_D > Rugamonas. The sequence goes on along the minus strand of JBCNOX010000419.1, from coordinate 791 downwards.
CGTATCAGGCAGCCATGTATGGCGATACGTGGCTAAGCTTTAGCCACAAGTACACTGCCGATGAAGCGGCAGAAATGACCAAGGACGCCAGTACAGAGGTGCAAAAAGCCGTCATCAGTATCTACAAAGGCGAGCCCCAAGCAGGATCGAACAAAATCACTCTTGACGTTCGAAAGCCGAATGGCACGACCATGAAGATCATTTGGCCGAGCCATGCATTCGACAACTGCAAGAAGAACGTTACCGTCATCACTGGTATGGAATCTGCGAAGAGTGAAGCAATGCCGCGAGTGCACCCGAACACCTATCAGGCGTTCATGCAGGCCGCATTCGAACTGGACGCCCAGGAACTCGAGATCAATTCGGGTTGGCGCCCAATGCTCGGCTCAGTGCTGCATCGCATTGGCGTTGGCCTTGATGTTGGGCGAATCCGAGTGGCGGGGAGCGACCGCCAGTACAATCGCTCAGCAACCGCGGCCGAAAACCACTACTCCGCTTTGATGAGCGAGAAGGCGACGCTGACAAAGAAGAAAAATCGAACAGCGGCAGAAGAGGAGCGCCTGAATGCGATTAAAGTTGAAGAGCCCGACGCGGCAAAGAAAGCCTTGGATGCGATCTCCGCCAACGAGCATAGCGATCTGAAGTCCTTCACCAGCAAGCTAAGGGGCAATACTGAAGTGCGTCAGACGTTTGATCCGTGGCAGATGGAAGACAACACCGCAGATAAGGCGGCTCCCGCTCCAAACAGGCTGAAGACAGGCAACGAAACATTACACCGGAACCACCTGCAC
>JBCNOX010000418.1:0-5091 GCA_039593645.1 Pseudoduganella sp. | reverse complement strand
GCACCGCCAACGCCGACGACCTTGATGACCGTACCCAGTGTTGCGTTATCAACCATATCAAACTCCATGATTTACTCCTATCTAGAATGCGGTTTTCAAGCGCCAGGCCTCATATGGGTAGGAGAACTGGAGATTGAAAACTGCAGGGGTTTATTGTTTATAAGTCGTTTAAAAGTTACCCAGGAACCATTCCTTCATGCGCTGCCATACTGCTTTTACCGATCCATCCTGGCGCGTCACGATGTGGCCGCGCAGATACTGCTTCTTTGCTTCCAACAACAGGCCCAACACGGTTGCATAGCGCGGGCTGCGGACCACGTCGGCCAGCTGGCCGCGGTAGTCCGGGGTGCCCAGGCGCGCAGGCTTGAGGAAGATGTCTTCCGCCATCTCCACCATGCCCGGCATGATCGAGGTGCCGCCGGTCAGCACGATGCCCGACGAGAGCACGCCCTCGTAGCCGGACTCGCGCACGACCTGGTGCACCATCGCAAACAGTTCTTCCACGCGCGGCTCGATCACCGCTGCCAGCGCCTGGCGCGACAGGTTGCGCGGGCCGCGGTCGCCCAGGCCCGGCACTTCCAGGTGTTCGCCCGGGTCGGCCAGCACCTGCTTGGCCACCCCGTAGCGGATCTTGATTTCTTCCGCTTCGCCGGTCGGGGTGCGCAGCGCCATCGCGATATCGTTGGTGATCTGGTCGCCGGCGATCGGGATCACGGCCGTATGGCGGATCGCGCCGTCGCTGAACACCGCCACGTCGGTGGTGCCGCCGCCGATGTCGATCAGCACCACGCCCAGTTCCTTCTCGTCGGTGGTCAGCACCGCATCGGCCGAGGCCATCGGCTGCAGGATCAGGTCCGACACTTCCAGGCCGCAGCGGCGCACGCACTTGACGATGTTCTGCACCGCGCTTACCGCACCGGTGACGATGTGCACCTTCACTTCCAGGCGGATGCCACTCATGCCGATCGGCTCGCGCACGTCGTCCTGGGAGTCGACGATGAATTCCTGCGGCACCGTGTGCAGCAGCTGCTGGTCGGTCGGGATGTTGACTGCCTTGGCCGTTTCGATCACGCGCGCCACGTCGGTGGCGGTGACTTCCTTGTCCTTGATCGCCACCATGCCGCTGGAGTTGAAGCTGCGGATATGGCTGCCCGCGATGCCCGCGTACACATTGCGGATCTTGCAGTCGGCCATCAGCTCCGCCTCTTCCAGCGCGCGCTGGATCGATTCGACGGTCGCTTCAATGTTCACCACTACGCCTTTTTTCAGGCCGCTGGATTCGTGCTGGCCCAGGCCAATCACTTCGTGGCGTCCATCGCCCATCACCTCGGCCACCACGGCCACCACTTTGGAGGTGCCGATGTCGAGGCCGACGATCAGGTTTTTAGCGTCTTTAGTCATCTCGATGCCCTGCTTTCAACGTTTCTTCGTATCCGACGGGATCTTCAATCCCGCTGCGCTCAAAGCCAGGCCGTTCTGGTAGCGCATATCAATCGTTTCAATATTCGGCACGCGGCTGGAAATCTGCGGCCAGATCCCGACCAGGCGCTGCACCCGCTGATGCAGGGTGTCATGCGTTGCCTCGCGTCCCAGCGCCACCGTGGCGCCGTTGTCCAACTTCACCGTCCATGCATAGCGTCCCGACAGGGCTACGCCCTTCGGCACCAGGCTGGCCGGTGCAAACCAGTTTTTCAGCTCGCCGTAGCGCGCCAGTACTTCCTTCTCGCTGCCGTCCGGACCGGAAAACTCCGGCAGCTCGTGATCCTCCTCCGCTTCGGCCAGGTTGGCGGTGAAGACATCGCCTTTCACCGACAGCAGGCGTCCATCTTCGCCCCAGGTGCCGAGCGCTTCGTGCTCTTCCAGCGAGACGATCAGCTGGTTAGGCCACTCGCGCCGCACGCTGGCGCGGCGCACCCATGGCACCGACTCGAATACCTTGCGCACCTGTTCCAGGTCGGCGGTGAAGAAATTGCCGGCCAGGCGGCCCTGGGTTCCGTTGCGCAGCGTCAGGTGGTTCACGTGCTTGAACTCCGACTTGTCCACGGTCTCAACGCGGATGGCGCGCAAATCGAATACAGGACGATTCGCCAGCCACCACACGCCGGCAACGGCGCAAGCCAGCAGCGACAGCGCGATCAGGCCGCTGGCGGATGCATTCAAGGCTTTGACGTCGTGCCACATAGCGTCTTTGTTCCCTTTACTTCTTCAGCTTCAGTCGTGCGGTGCGCAGGATTTCCACGCACAGTTCTTCATAGCTCACGCCGGTCGCGCGGGCAGCCATCGGCACCAGCGAGTGGCTGGTCATGCCTGGCGAGGTATTTACCTCCAGCAGGAACGGTTTGTTGTCCCTCGCGCGCAGCAGCACGTCGACCCGTCCCCACCCTTCGCAGCCGACCGCGCGGTAGGCCGCCACGGCCAGTCGCTGCATTTCGTCCTGCATCGCCTGGTCCAGCTGCGGCGGGCAGAAGTACTTGGTGTCGTCGGTGAAGTACTTGTTGTTGTAGTCGTAGTTGCCTTGCGGGGCCACGATTTCCACGATCGGCAGCGCACGCGCCGTCTTGCCGGTACCCAGCACGGCGACGGTGAACTCGCGGCCTTCCACGAATTCTTCGGCCAGCACGCTGTCGTCCAGCGCGGCAGCGGCGTCGTAGGCGGCTTTCAGGCCGGCCTTGTCGCTCACCTTGGTGATGCCGATGGTCGAACCTTCATGCGGCGGTTTCATGATCAGCGGCAGGCCAAGGCGCGCAGCTTCCGCGTCCAGGTCGGAGTCGGCGTCCAGCACCGCGTATTCCGGGGTTGGCAGGTTTTCGCGCAGCCACAGGATCTTGGTGGTGATCTTGTCCATGCCCACCGAACTGGCCATCACGCCGGAGCCGGTGTAAGGAATGCCCAGCAGTTCCAGCGCGCCCTGGATGCTGCCGTCTTCGCCGTAGCGGCCGTGCAGCGCGATGAACACGCGGTCGAATTTTTCAGCGGCCAGTTCGGCCAGCGAGCGTTGGCCCGGGTCGAAGGCGTGCGCATCGACACCCTGCGATTGCAGGGCCGCCAGCACGCCGGTACCGGACATGATGGACACGTCGCGCTCGGCGGACAGGCCGCCCATCAGCACGCCTACCTTGCCGAATGCTTGCGCTTCTTGTGCAGTCAGTTTCGTCATCGCGTCAAGCCTTCCAGTTCGTGAGTTTTGCCGGGACGCCGCTGATCGAGCCTGCGCCCATCGTGAGCACGACGTCGCCGTCGCGCACCACGTTCATGATCGTTTCCGGCATGTCGGCGATGTTTTCGACGAATACCGGCTCAGTCTTGCCGCGCGCGCGGATGGCGTGCGCCAGCGCGCGGCCGTCGGCGGCCACGATCGGCGCCTCGCCCGCTGCATAAACGTCCGACAGCACCAGCACGTCGACCGTGCTCAGGACTCTTGCGAAGTCTTCGAACAGGTCGCGCGTGCGGCTGTAGCGGTGTGGCTGGAAGGCCAGCAGCAGGCGGCGGCCCGGATAGGCGGCGCGCGCAGCGGCGGTCGTTACTTCCATTTCAATCGGGTGGTGGCCGAAATCGTCCACCAGCGTGAAGCTGCCCCCCGATGGGATGGCGACTTCACCGTATTTGGTAAAGCGGCGGCCCACGCCGGCGAAGCCTGCCAGGCCGGCCTGGGTGGCCGTATCCGGCACACCGATTTCGCGTGCGATGGCGACTGCGGAGCAGGCATTCTGCACGTTGTGCATGCCGGGCTGGTTCAGCACGATGTCCAGATCCGGGAAGCCTTCCTGCAGCACGGTGAAATGCATCTGGGTGCCGACAGCGCGCGCGTTGACGGCGCGTACTTCGGCATCTTCCGCGAAACCGTAGGTGGTCACGGGCTTGGTCACCTGCGGAATGATGGCACGCACGTGCGGGTCATCGATGCACAGCATCGCGCGGCCGTAGAACGGCAGGCGGTGCGTGAAGTGCACGAAGGCCTGCTTCAGCTTTTCGAAATCGTGCTCGTACGTTTCCATGTGATCGGCATCGATGTTCGTGATGACTTCGATCATTGGGGTCAGGTTCAGGAACGAGGCATCCGATTCGTCCGCTTCCGCCACCAGGTATTCGCCGGAGCCCAGCTTGGCGTTGGCGCCGGCGGCGGTCAGGCGGCCGCCGATCACGAAGGTCGGGTCCAGGCCGCCTTCTGCCAGCACGGACGCCACCAGGCTGGTGGTGGTGGTCTTGCCGTGGGTGCCTGCAATGGCGATACCGCGCTTCAAGCGCATCAGCTCACCGAGCATCACGGCGCGCGGCACGATAGGAATTTTGCGGGCGCGCGCGGCGACCACTTCCGGATTGTCGGCCTTGACGGCGGTCGAAGTCACCACCGCGTCGGCGTTGCCGATGAAGGCGGCGTCGTGGCCCTGGTGCACGGTGGCGCCCATGTCGACCAGGCGCTGGGTCACGGCGTTCGAACCGAGGTCCGAGCCGGAGACGTTATAGCCAAGCGTGACCAGCACTTCGGCGATGCCGCTCATGCCGCTGCCGCCGATGCCGACGAAGTGAATGTTCTTTACTTTATGTTTCATGCTAGTGCTTCCAATTCTTGTGCGATGGCGTCATTCGCATCGCGCTTGCCCACTGCAAGCGCGGCGGATGCCATCTTCTGGCAGGTGCTGCGGTTCAGCGTCTGCAACAGCGCTGCCAGGCTTTCCGGAGTCAGTTCCGTCTGCGGCATGTGGATCGATGCACCCTGCTTGGCCATCCATTGCGCGTTGTCGCGCTGGTGGCTGGTGGTCGAGACCACCAGCGGAACCAGCACGCTGGCCACGCCGGCTGCCGTCAGTTCCGACACGGTGATGGCGCCGGCCCGGCAGATCACGATGTCCGCCTGCGCGTAGGCGCTTGCCATGTCGTCGATGAAGTCGACCACGTTTGCTTCCACATGTGCCTGCGCGTAAGCCGCGCGCAGGGCTTCAATGTTTTTTTTGCCCGACTGGTGGGTCACGAGGGGGCGCTGTTCCGGCGCGATCAGCGCCAGTGCGGCGGGCAGGGCATCGTTGAGCGCCTTGGCGCCCAGGCTGCCGCCCACCACCAGGATGCGCAGCACGCCTTCGCGGCCGGCGAAGC
>JBCNOX010000417.1:0-5106 GCA_039593645.1 Pseudoduganella sp. | reverse complement strand
CGATGGAAACGCCGATCGGTGACGACGACGATTCCCATCTGGGCGACTTCATCGAGGACAACAACACGCTGGCGCCTTCGGACGCAGCGCTGCATGCCTCGATGCGCGGTGTCGTGAAGGATGTGCTGGATTCGCTGACGCCGCGCGAAGCCAAGGTGCTGCGCATGCGCTTCGGTATCGAAATGTCCACCGACCACACGCTGGAAGAGGTCGGCAAACAGTTCGACGTGACCCGTGAGCGTATCCGCCAGATCGAAGCCAAGGCTCTGCGCAAACTGCGCCACCCGTCGCGCTCCGACAAGCTGAAGAGTTTCCTGGAAGGTAACTAAACTTGACGAATAGGGCCGCTGGCCCTATCCTGCCGGGTTCTCAGGGCCCTTAGCTCATGCTTGGTTAGAGCAGAGGACTCATAATCCTTTGGTGCGCGGTTCGACTCCGCGAGGGCCTACCAATTCGCTTTATGCTGTGAAAACAAGCCCCAACGAGCAATCGTCGGGGCTTTTTTCTATCCGAATCGTGCACGCGGATTGATTGTCATTATGGTAATCTTTTCTGCATGCACCTTTTCTGTCGCCCAAATTCCTCCTAGTTTGCTGTTGTCTTTTGCTTGGCGCCTGTGGACGCTAGCCGACCGGACCTTATGCCAAATGGTTGAATAATGACGAAGAGGTGATGTCGGTCAAGGAGGAAGGGCCTTTAACATCCTGCGTGATTAGGTCCCCGCAACCCAACGATTTGGCAACTGGTAAGCCTCGCGCCATACTCGAAGGCCTTTGTTTATGCGGACGAGCTGGAGTCACCCTCAGTCGTTGTGGTTGTCGATGAAAAAGGAACCTTCGGTAAACCAATTCCTCTCACGGTCAAAACCGGACACTTACGCACTTGGTTTGATGCTCATTTCAGATGGCAGAAGAATGCCGCGGGGCGATGGGATATCGCCGAGCGCGTTTTTCCTGACACACCAGCCAGCGCAAAAGAACGGCTTCTGTAACTGGCACGTGCCGGGTCAATGCAATTCATGCGTCTGATCCTGCAGTCTGTCGGATAGCAGGAACGCGCACGCGCGCGCGGTCTTAGAATCGGCATTCCTATCAACAGACATGGGAGTGCAATGGTCATGTGGAAAAAGGTGGTGTGTGGGCTCGTTGTGGCATCGCCGTTGCTGGCGCAGGCGCAGGTGGACTTGACGAAGCTCGATCGCGACATGGCCGGGCCAAGATCGCAGGTGATGGTGCTTGGCACCGTGCATTTGCGCGGCATGCCCGCAACCTTCAAGGCGGCCTCGCTGGATGGCGTCATAGACCGCCTGGCGGCCTTCAAGCCCGATATCATCACTGTGGAGAACGAGCCCGGCGAGGATTGCGATCTCGCCACCAGGCATCCTGCCAAGTACGGGCCTGACTGGTGTCCAAAGACCGACGCGGCGAAAGCTGCGACCGGGCTCGATGTGCCGGCAGCACTGGCGGAAGTGGACCGGACGCTGAAGGCTTGGCCTGCGCAGCCGTCTCCATCGCAACGCAGGCGCCTGGCGGCAGCGTTCCTGGCGGCGAATGAGCCGGCATCGGCCCTGGTGCAATGGCTGCACCTGCCTGCTGCCGAACGCCGTGTGGGCGACAGCCTGGACGTGGCCCTGGTGGCAATGCTGGAAAAGCTTGAGAAGCGCAAGAGTGAGGACAGCCTGATTGCGGCGCCATTGGCCGCGCGGCTTGGCCTGCAGCGCGTCCATTCGGTCGATAACCATACCGGCGACCGCATCGACCTGCCGGACATGAAGGCTTTCATCAAGCAGCTGGAGGCTGCCTGGGCGACAAGCAGCGCTGAATTGAACGTGCGCCGCAAGCAGGAAGATGCCTTGTCGCAGGCGGACGATATGCTGCCCTTGTACCGTTTCATCAATTCGCCGGAGAGCATGCGTACCCACGCCGAATCCAACGTCGTCGGGCCGATGCGGGCGAAGTCGGTGGAAGGCTATCCGCAGATCTGGGTTGGCGGATGGGAGATCCGCAATCTGCGCATGGTGGCGAACATCCGTGAGACTTTCCGCGAACGTCCGGGAGCACGCGTGTTGTCGATTGTCGGTGCCGCGCATAAGCCATGGTTTGACCAATGGCTTGCGCAGCTCCAGGGCGTGGACATCGTCGATACTATCGAAGTGCTGAAGTGACTCTTTGAGCCGGGGTCAGTCAAACGCTGCGCGGATTTCACGGCTGGCTTGATGCGGTGCTTGCAGGTGTGGGTAGTGGCCAAGCTTGGGTAGGATGGCGAACGGAGTCCCTGACCTGGCTGCGAGTTCTTCGCCCATCTTCTTGTCGATGTAGATGTCTTTCTCACCCCAGACGACTTGGATCGGCGTCTTCAGCCGCGACAGGTTGGCCTCAAAGTACTGCTGGTCTCGGGTGAAGTGCGAGTAGTAGTGGTAGAAGGCGTCGCCTGTACTCAGGCTGCCTTGCATCCAGCCGGCCAGCATGTCTGCCTTGAAATCAGCCGGCACGTTGAATTGCTCGCTGACGTCCAGCCCGCGGCGAAAGGTGTTTTCGATGATCTCGTCGCGGTTCTGGTTAATCGCGACACGGGTCGCTTCGGCGGTTTGCGGTGCTTTCAGGCTGCGTAAGCGGTCCGACATGTATTGCGGCCGGTCGAGCGGGGCAAAGTCGCCGACGATGATTTTCCTTGCGATATCCGGGTGCTCCAGCGCGGCCAGCAAAGGGGGCAGGCCGCCGATGTCGGTGGCGTAGATCACGAGCCTGGATTTGTCGATGCCTGCCTTGTCAATGTAATCCTTCACGACCTGGGAATAGTCGCGAGGAGCGTAGGCGAAGCTGTCAGCTGAGGGCCGGGAGGATTGGCCATATCCCGGCCAGTCGAAAGCGTGGACTTCGTAGTCGCGCCCCAGGTCTCGCGCCAGGTCGCGCCAGGTGAATATCGTTTCCGGAAAACCGTGCAACAGCAGTACCGTGCCTTTTGCGGCTGGATTCCTGACGATCATGCGGCGCAAGGTAATATCGGGGCTGAGCTTTACGTTGTCGATTTCCTGGGCGGTGGCGCTGGCGAGCGCAAGGGTGCTTGCGGCTGCTGCGACGAAGTTCTTGAGCGCGGACATGGTAGTAATCCTTGGGGAATGGTTCGAGATGCCTTCAATATAGGCGTCGCACTCGATGGCGTAAATGACGTATTTACCTCCTTTCAAGACATGCGTGCCATGCGGCGCAGTGCTTGCGGCGGCTGGCCATAGCTGCGCAAGAAGGCGCGCCGCATGCGTTCCGTATCGATAAAGCCGGTTTCTGCGGCGATTTCTTCGATGGTGTGGCGGCTTTGTTCGATCATCAGGCGTGCAGCCTCGAGCCGCAGGTGTTCAACCGCCTTGGCTGGCGACTGGCCTGTTTCGGCGGTGAACGCGCGGCTGAATTGGCGCGGGCTGAGGTGGGCGACTACGGCCAGCTTCTGAACCGATAGCGCAGAGGCCAGGTGGTTGCGCGCATACTCGATTACGTGCTGGATGCGGTCGGACTTTGCGCCAAGTTCCAGCAAGGCCGAATGCTGGGACTGGCCGCCGGCGCGGCGGTGGTAGACCACCAGTTTTTTCGCCACGGCTGCAGCGAGTTCGGCGCCGTAGTCTGCTTCTATCAGGCCGAGCGCAAGGTCGATGCCGGTGCTCATGCCGGCTGAGGTCCAGACCGGGCCATCGTTGATGAAGATGCGGTCGGCATCGACTCGTGCGGCGGGGAATTGTTCCTGCAGTTCGCGGGCGAACAACCAGTGCGTCGTCACGTGGCGGCCGTCTATCAGGCCGGCTTCGCCGAGCAGGAAAGTGCCGGTGCAGACGGACGCCGTGCGGCGGGCGAGCCTGGAAGCGGCGCGCAAGCGATCAAGTGTCTGCGCGTCGGTTGGCGCAGGGGCCACCAGTCCGCAGACGATCAGCGTGTCCAGCCGGCGCCGTGTAAGCGGCTGGGTTTCTACCGACGCGCCGAACGAGTTCACGACCGCTCCGCCCAGCGCAGAATAGAAGCCAATGTCGTACAGGCGCTCGCGCGCTGTGGTGTTGGCGAGCTCGAAGGCGGAGGCAGCGGCCAGCCCCATGATCTGGAAGCCTGGCGGCAGCAGGAAGCCAATTTTCAGCAAAATAAGACCTATGGCGCAAAAGGAGGTATTTCGATCATACGCGCCATTGGCCGCTGGCGCTGGCGTGTGGTGATATCCTCGTCAGGGGCGCTACCAATCGTGAGCGTATTTCGTCATGCAAGTTTGAACAAGGAGATCGGAATGGCAATCAAGAAGATCCTGTTTTTGACGGGCGATTTTGCGGAAGACTATGAGACCATGGTGCCGTTCCAGGCGCTGCAGATGGTTGGGCACACCGTGCATGCGGTCTGCCCCGGCAAGAAGGCGGGCGAGAAGATCAAGACCGCGATCCACGATTTCGAAGGCGACCAGACTTACACCGAAAAGCCGGGTCACCAGTTCACGCTGAACGCAAGCTTTGATGAAGTTCAAGTGTCGGCTTACGATGCGCTGGCGATCGCAGGTGGACGGGCGCCGGAGTATTTGCGCCTTAACCCGCGCGTGCTGGAAACGGTGCAGGAATTCGCCAAGGCTGGCAAGCCGATTGCCGCGATCTGCCATGCTGCCCAGATCCTGACTGCGGCGAATGTCATCAAGGGCAAGCGCATCTCGGCTTATCCAGCCTGCGCGCCGGAGGTGCGCGCGGCTGGCGGCGAGTATGTTTCGGTCGAGATGGACCAGGCGGTCACCGACGGCAATTTCGTGACAGCGCCGGCGTGGCCTGCGCATCCGCAATGGATAGCGCAGTTCCTGAAAGTTCTGGGTACCGAAATCAAGCCTTAATTCGCGCCCAGCAGCATCAAGGCCTGGTGGCGCGCGGAGGCGCGCAGCGATTTGCGCAGCGCGGGATCGTCGGTGGTACGGGCCAGCACCATGCCGCCGACGCACAGTGACACGATGGTTTGTGCGCGCTGTTCGCCGTCGCTGAAGTCCTGCAACGCATGTGCATAGATGCGCGTCAGGTTTCGGATCAGGTCCGTGTAGGCGCGCTGGGGCAGCAGCCCGGCGCGGGCCACGTCGCCGGGCAGTGCATACAGCGGGCAGTGG
>JBCNOX010000416.1:0-5112 GCA_039593645.1 Pseudoduganella sp. | reverse complement strand
ACCGGAGCCCTGCGGCGCCACGCGGCGGCCATTCAGCAGCACCAGGGTGTATTCCTCGCCCAGATCGTGGATCGACGCGGAAACGCGGCCACCGGAGTTGGAGCCCGCTGCAACGGCGTCGACAGTGAAGCCTTGCATGGAAGGCAGCGCCTGAATCAGGTCGGCCACGGTGGTGGCGCCGGTCTTGGCGATGGTTTCGGCGGACAGGCGCTGCACTGGCAGTGCGCCTTCGACGGCGATACGCTTGATCGCGGAACCGGTGATTTCAACGCGCTGCATTGGTGCTTCTTGCGCGGCTGCGTGGCCGGCTGCGACCAGGGCCATGGCGGACATCGCCAGGCGTACGGAACGCGCACCGATCTTTTCTTGGAATGCCATTTCTTTACTCCTTCGGGTTACTGAAAACGTTCGAATGAGCAAAGTTTCTTTTTTGCATTTTGCTCACCGACCGCGGATTATGGGGCGAGCAAACCGGCAATTTAATGCCCGGCTATTACATTTCTGAAAGTTACAGGGAAAATTCGCAAGATAGTGAAAGAATCGGAATTAAATTTGCCAAAAAACTGAGCATTTGTCGTTTTTGAGCAACATTACAACAAACTTATTCAATCCATATCGATTTATTGCAACCAGAACTTGCCATCGAAACCAAAGATATGCTTGTAATAAATTGTATTCATACCTTGCTGATTTGTATCGATGCTTGACTAAAAGAAAAACGCCCCAGCGCTGGCGCATGGGGCGTTTTTGGCTGCCGGGCTAGCTTAGAAGGTGTAGCTGCCAGTCAGGTAGAAGGTGCGGCCCAGCGGGTCGGCGTAACGCGGGTCGAAGCCAACCTGGTGGCCGGACGAAGCGCGCAGCGAGAACGGCGGATCGCGGTCGGCGATGTTCTTGATACCGGCGCGCAGCAACAGGTTGCTGGTTGCCTTCCACTTGCCTTGCCAGTCGAAGGTCAGGTGGGATGGTACGTGCACGCGGAAGGTTTCCAGCTGGTTGGTGGCGACATTGCGGCTTTGCGCTTCAGCATCGGTATAGCCGTTGCGGTAGTTTGCCACCAGCGAGTTGGAGAAGGCGCCGGTATCCAGGGTGGTCGACAGGCGGACGATGTGGCGGAACGACACGGCATCGTTGACGCCGAAGTAGTTCATGCTGTTGACCCAGTCGTTGTCCGTACCAGGCTTGGTGTAGTCGGACTTGATCAGGTAAGTGCCGTTCAGGACGGTGGTCAGCTTGCCGAACGAGAAGTTGTGGCGGTAGCTGGTCTCCCAGTCGAGGCCCTGGTTGTGGGTCTTGCCGATGTTGATCGACAGGGTCTTCTTGGCCCAGTAGGTCTGGCCATTGCCCGGATCGACGAAGGTGGTAAACAGTTCGCGGTACTTGACCGGATCGCCGAAGATCAGCGCTTCCGACACGCTCGACACGGCGTCACGAATCTTCACGTCCCACAGGTCGGCCTGCAGCGAGAAGCTGTTGGTTGGCTCGAAGCGGAAGCCGACCGTGAATTGCTTGGACTTCTCTGGCTTCAGGTTTTCGTTACCGCCGGACAGCACGTTGTACTGGCGCTTGCCTACCTGGCAGTAGTCCGCATTCTCAGCCTTCAGGTTGGCAGGGCAATCCCACGAATTCGAGGTGAAGCCCGCAGCCACCAGCGGCTGGCCGATGTCCAGCATGGAAGGCGCTTTGAAGCCGGTGCCGTAGGAACCGCGCATCAGGAACGAAGGGGTAGGCTGCCAGCGTGCCGACACCTTGTAGGTGGTCGACGATTCCTTGGTGCCCATCTCGCGGTCGGCCAGCTTGTTCTTGACCGCTTCGAAGGTGTCGTAGCGAGCTGCGCCGCTCAGCTCGAGGCCCTTCAGCACAGGCACGTTCAACTCGCCGAACACGCCGTAGTTGTTACGCTCCATGTCATAGGCTGGCGATGCGCTGAAGCCGAAGATGTCCGAGCTGGTGGCGTGCGGGGTCTGCTGGTAATGGTAGTTGCGGTAGTCGCCGCCCAGTGCGATCTGCGCGGCGCCGGCCGGCAGCTGGAACAGTTCATGCGATGCGTGTGCGTCGATGCCCTTCAGGGTGGTCGAGGCATCGCGGATCGAACCGTGGAACACGGAGTTGGAGATCAGTTGCTTGGTCGCGTCCGACTGGCCGCCAATGCCCAGGAATGGGTCGAACTGGTTCTTGGCCAGCATGTCGCGGAACTCGGTGTTCTTGACGTAGCCGCCCACATAGCGTTCGTCGATGGCGTTCTTGGACCAGGTCAGGCCGGTGCCGAAGCTCCAGCTGCCGATATCGCCTTCCGCACCCAGCACCAGGTTCTTGGACGTGGTGATGGTTTCGCTGTTGCGGGTGCCCCAGTCGTAGGTACGGTAGCTGGCGGTCACGCTCTTGATGTCCGCATCCTGGGCAGTGGTCAGGTATGGGCGCACATAGGTGTTGTACAGCGGCGAGCCTTTGGCGATCGAGACCGAAGCGGTGTTCGGCGCGATACGGGCGGTCAGGTCCAGGCGCGAGAAGGCTGCTTCCACGAACACATTGATCTTGTCGGTGGCTTTCACGGTGGCCTTGCCGAACACGCTGTCGCGGCTGTTTTCCGGCACGATTTCGATGGTTTGCACGAAATCGAAGCCGCAGTTCTGCACCAGGGCGGTGTTGCTCAGCGCCAGCTGGTTCATTGCGGCGCACTGGCCGTTCTTCTTCTGGTACGGGTTGAAGCCGATTGGCGCCGCGCCGGATTTGAAGGTAGCCGATACGTTGGCCGGGATTGCTGCCGGGCTGGTGCGGTCGTAGATATAGCTGTTGCCGTTCCAGTTGAATGGAACGTAAGCGGTATCGGCAAAGTCGCGGTCCAGCGCGCGCACTTGCTTGGTCTCGTCCTTGCGGTAGGTCAGCAGCAGGTTGAAACGGTCGGTATCCAGGTCGCCCACGCCGTAGGTCAGGTTGAAGTTGCTGGTGCGGCCTGCGCTGGACTGGGTCGGCTGGTTGTGGGTCGCTTCAATGTTGAAGCCCTGGTAGTTCTTCTTCAGGATGAAGTTGATGACGCCGGCAATGGCATCCGAGCCATACAGGGCGGACGCGCCGTCGGTCAGGATCTCAACGTTCTCAACCGCGCTCATCGGAATGGCGTTCAGGTTGATGGTGGAGCCGGAGCCTTGCGGGGCAATGCGGCGGCCATTCAGCAGCACCAGGGTGTAGCTGGCGCCGATATCGTGGATCGACGCGGTCACGTTGCCGCCCGAATTGGTGCCGGCGGCAATGGCGGCAACCTGGAAGCCCTGCATTGCCGGCAGCGCCTGGATCAGGTCGGCGACGTTGGTCGCGCCCGACTTGGCAATCTGTTCGGCGGTCAGGCGTTGCACTGGCAACGCGCCTTCGGCATTGATGCGCTTGATCGCAGAACCGGTGATCTCAACACGCTGGATCGGTGCTTCTTGCGCCAAGGCAGCGCTGGCGGCAACCATGGTCAACGCCGACAAGGCCAGGCGTACCGAGCGTACGCCAATTTTCTCTTGGAAAAACATCCCTACTCCCTTTTTGTTTATGGAAACTACACTTGTGATAGCCAGTTGGGGATTATGCAATTTCCGTGATTTCTGGTGCGGGGAGAATCCGTTGATTAGATGTCAGAGTTGTTACAAATCCGAAATATTCAGAGAAAATTTGACATCAAACGCCTTAGCCCAAATTTAGTTCGAGAAAATCGGTGCGCAAGCGTTGTCTGAGCGCGACAGTAGTCTGACGAGTGTCTAATAAACATCACGCCGATAGCGGCCTGAACTGGACATTTCATCCATTTCCGCACCGGTAAATATTTCTCTCAAAGCATGATCGACGCCCGCCGCCATGCCTTCCAGGCTGCCGCAAACGTAGATGGCGGCGCCCTCGCCCACCCAGTCGCGCACGACGTCAGCCTGGCGCAGCAACAGGTCTTGCACGTATTGCTTGCCATCCGGCCCACGCGACCAGGCCAGGTCCAGGCGCGGCAACACGCCTTCGCGCTGCCAGGCTTCCAGTTCGTTGCGGTAGAAGGCGTCATGCGCCGGGTCGCGTTCGCCGAACAGCAGCCAGTTGCGCGCCTGTCCGGCGGCGGCGCGCGCCTTCAGGTGGCCGCGCAGGCCGGCGATGCCGCTGCCGTTGCCAATCAGGATCAGGGGGCGTTCGGCATTTGCCTCGAGCCGGAAGCGGCGGTGCTCGCGCAGGCGCAGGCGCACCGGGGCGCCCTCGCCCGCCTGCTGGGTGAGCCAGCCGGACGCCAGGCCATGGCTGCCGTCGCCGTGGCGGTGCAGGCGCACCAGCAGGTGCACGCGGCCATCGGCCGGGATCGAGGCAATCGAGTATTCGCGCGGGCGCTCCGGATCGGCCGGTGCCGCGACCTGCACCAGGTCGCCCGATTGCCAGGACGGCAGCGCAAGGCCTGGCGCCGGCTCCAGTTCAAGGTGAAAGATCGGCGCACCGGCGCTGCCGGGATTGAGCAGGCGCCGCTCGGCCAGGCGCCACTCCGAGAAATCCGGCGCGTCCCAGTCCGGCGCATCGCTGGTGCCGGCCAGGTGGCTCAGTTGCTGGCGCCAGATGGCGATGGCCGGCGGCGCGCTGCGGTCGACTTCAACACGCGGGAACAGGGGCTGCGCACCGCGTGCGGCAAGCCAGCCATCGAGCACACGGCCAAAGCCGCAAAAGCTGGCGTAGGCGCTGTCGCCCAGCGCCAGCACGGCGTAGTGCAAATGGCCCAGCGCGAGGTCGCTGCGCGCCATCAGGCGCTGCGCGAAGCGCGCTGCCGCATCGGGAGGATCGCCTTCGCCATAAGTCGAAGCCAGGAACAGGATGCGCTCGGTCGACTGCAGCGTGGCGGCGTCGATTTCATCGAACTCGCACAGGTGGTTTGCAATACCGGCCACGCGCAACGTTTCGCTGGTCTGGCGCGCCAGCAGTTCGGCGTTACCGGTCTGGCTGGCGTAGGCCACCAGCCACGGCGAGTCACCCGCCGCTGCCCGCGCCGCCCGCGCAGCGGCACGGGTCCGGCGTGCGCGCAGCCAGGGCAGCAGGCATACCAGGCCATAGCCGGCAACCAGGGCGGCCGTCAGGCCGAGGCGGGTCGGGTCATTCGTCAGGATCATTCTTCTT
>JBCNOX010000415.1:0-5127 GCA_039593645.1 Pseudoduganella sp. | reverse complement strand
TCCGGTCTGCTGCTGAACATCATGCCGGGGCCGGATTCTTTGCTGATCATGGCGCGCAGCGCCACCCAGGGCTGGCGCGCGGGTTGCGCGGCGGCGCTCGGGATCGGCGCCGGCACCATGGTGCATATCGGGGCGGCGGCGCTGGGCTTGTCGGCAGTGCTGGCAACTTCGGCCACCGCGTTCACTGTCGTGAAATGGGTCGGTGCGGCGTACATCGTCTGGTGCGGCATTGGCATGCTGCGGGCTCGCCTGACGGCCAGTGAAACCGGCAAACCAGCCGGATCGGCCGTCCCGTCTGACCCACTGGGTCAGACACTGCCCTACCGGTTTGCGCCGCAGGCGAAACTGCCATACCGCAAAATCTTCGCCCAAGGTTTCCTGACCAACGTCCTGAATCCGAAAGTCGCGCTGTTTTTCCTGGCCTTCGTTCCTCAGTTCATCGACGCCGGCGCGGCCAACAAACCGCTGGCCTTCCTGATCCTGGGCGCCATCTTCAATTTCAACGGCATGCTGTGGTGTAACGGCCTTGCCATCTTCACTGCCTTCGCCAGTGCCAAGCTGAAGGTCAAGCCGCTGGTGGCGCTGTGGCTGAACCGGGTAACCGGCGGCCTGTTCATCGCGCTCGGCGCACGCCTGGCCCTGGCCGAACAACATTGAGAACCGATATGTCCGACATCCTGAACAAAATCCTGGCCGTGAAGGCCGACGAAGTAGCCGCTGCCAAGAAACACCGCAGCCTGCAATCGCTGCGCGACGAAGTCGAAGGCGACAAGGAACTGCGCGCCGGCCTGCGCGGCTTTGAAGCCAGCCTGCGCAAGAAGATCGAAGCCGGCCACGCCGGCGTGATTGCGGAAGTGAAGAAAGCCTCGCCATCGAAAGGCGTGCTGCGTGCCGATTTCCGCCCTGCCGAGATCGCCGACAGCTACGCCAAGGCTGGCGCCGCCTGCCTGTCGGTGCTGACCGACGTGAACTTCTTCCAGGGCTCCAACGAATACCTGAAACAGGCGCGCGCCGCCTGCGACATCCCCGTGCTGCGCAAGGACTTCATGGTCGACATGTACCAGATCTATGAAGCCCGCGCGATGGGTGCCGACTGCATCCTGCTGATCGTGTCCGCGCTGGACCACGGCCTGATGGCGGAAATGGAAGCCTGCGCCCACGAACTGGGCATGGGCGTGCTGATCGAATCGCACGACGGCGACGAGCTGACTGCGGCACTGAACCTGAAGAGCCGCCTGATCGGCATCAACAACCGCAACCTGCGCACCTTCGACGTCACGCTGGACACTACGCTGGACCTGCTGTCCCCCATCCCGCGCGAGCGCATGGTGATCACCGAATCCGGCATCATGGCGCCGGCAGACGTGCAGCGCATGCGCGAGCGCGAGGTGCACGCCTTCCTGGTTGGCGAAGCCTTCATGCGTGCGCCCGACCCTGGCGCCGAGCTGCGCAAGCTGTTTAATTAATCCGGCAACGCACCGACTTCAGGTCGCCGACCCGGCGCCATTCGGTAAACAGGCTGGTCCCCTGCGGCTCAAACATGGTGATGGTCTGGCCATCGAGGCTAAGCTTGAAGGTCTCGACATGCTGGGCCTTGATCCAGGGCTTGTCAGGCAGCGGCACTTGCCAGATGAAGTTGCCGTTGCTTACCTCCCAGTCCCCCTGCTCCTGCTTTACCTTGTCTTCCTTGCCTTTCATTGGCACGACAAAGTAAGTGCCGTCATCTTTCATCAACACCCGGCCATCCGGTCCGAGCTTGCTGGATGACCAGACGCCGACAACGGCGCAAGGCTGCGGGTGGCCGCTGAGCACAGCATTGATGTGTTGATCCCCCATCCGCTTGCCAAGGCTGAACAGGCCGAACGCGCTTACCGCCGCGATCCAGCCGATGATGGTGGACGGGAGAAGGCCGGTCTTGCCGCCGCGCAGGCGCACCAGGTCGTCGACGGAAGGGCCGAACCAGCCGGCGCCCACCTCATTTTCGCGCAGCGCCACTTTGCCGCGCCGGATCATGAGTAGAAGCACCACGAGGTTGATCAGCGGGATGATGATGCAGATCATCCCGAGGATCCGCATCACGATATTCGCGCCCGCACCCTTCGCCACGCGATAGACCGCCACCATCGCCAACGCGGTAATGCCCAGGGCCAGGACGCCCCTCGGCCATCCCGCCATCTCGCGGAAGAAGTAAGCCGTGATCAGGTAAATCACGGTGGCATAGACCATCAGGCGCAGGCTGTCGGACAGCATGAAGAGCCGCGGATCGGCACCGGAATCGGCCGTCGCATACGCTTCCGGCTCTGGCTCATGGTGCGAGAGCGGCGGCATGGCCGGCCTGGCGTCAACGGGTGCCAGCGATAGCTCGGCAGCAGCTGGTGCCTTCTTTGCCGGCGCTGGCCGTGGCGGCGGCGGGCTTGGTGGCGGCGGCTTCGGATAGGCCTCCCGCGCATGCTCCGGTGCCAGCGTAGCATGGCAGCCGGCGCGCTCCTTCAGCGCATCCACATAGAACTGGGCCTGGGCACGCGTCACGCCTTTTTTGACTACCTTGCGGCGGCCACCCGACAACAGCGCCAGCATTTCCGTGATCGGTTTGTTCATCGAGGCCGCAAGGCGGCTGGCCGCATCGCCCAGCGCTACGCCCGGTGCGGGGCCTTCCAGCACGACCTGGTAAGTCACGGGACGATGCACTTTGCCGGACTGGTTATCCACTGCGGTCAGCCCCAGTTCGCCTGCCAGATAGAGTGCATGCGGAACCACTTCGTCCTTGCGGTAGTTCACGGCCAGACGGCCAGCGTCGCCAGCGAAATGGCTCTCCCATGGCGTATCCGGGAACAGCGCGGCCAGCGCGTCGTGAAAACGCTTCAGCAAGTCGCAAGGCGGCCGCCCGCCGGCCTCTTGCCGCAGCTTGTTCATAAAGGGGAAAACGTCCAGGTCTGCTTCCGGAGTGGCGACGGACGCCAGTTGAATCTGGTAACTCATGCAAATTGATTGAACTAATATCAATGCATGTTAATTTACCGGAAGGCAAAAATAAAGGCTAAGAGGCATGAAAACGACAATATGCCCCGCTATCGAGGCCGGCTGGCAGCGCAGCGCTGGCCAGCCGTTACGGGCTTACTGCAGGTAGTTGATGAAGGCGAAAGCGCCAGCCGGTGCGAGCACCAGCAATGCAAGCAGCAGTTTGGTCGATGGCAGCATCCCCTCACGGCCGCCCAATTCGCGCACCTCGTCGGCGTCGAGCAGGGAATTGCTGGTGGTAAGCCCGTTCTCTTTCAGGACGCCGGCCGCACGGAAATAGGTCCACGCGGCCATCAGGGTGCCGACGCCCGGAACCAATGCCAGCGGCGCGAGCACCAAGCGGAACAGGCTCGAACCCGTTGCCTGGCCAAACTGGAAAACCGAAACGGCACCCAGCACATGCATCGCCAGCGCCAGGGAAATCAGGTACGGCGAATTGAGGCGAAGGACCATTACAATCAGCAGCACGGCAATGCTGATGGCCAGTGCCCTCGCCGCCATGCGCTGCGATTCCGCAGCCTTGAACATCTTGTCGTCAGGCTCGATGCCGACTATTGTCGGCTGGTCAAAGATGGGAACCTGCTGCGCTTGCGGCGCACGCACCGGCTGTCCGGCTGGCGCCTGGACCGGAGCCTTGCCGGCCACATGAGGCACGGCCTTGGCGGAGGATTTGCGCGGTTCCGGTGAGACCGAAGCGCGGCAGCTGGCGCGCTCGCGCAAGGCGGTCACATAAACTTCAGCCTGGGCGCGGGTCAGGCCTTTCTTGACCAGCGTACGGCGGCGCGAATGCAGCAGCAGCACCATCTGCGGGAGCGGCTGGTTCATCAACTCGGCAAGCTGGGTCGCGGCGACTTCCACTTCCACGCCTTCGACAACGCCTTCCAGCACTACCTGGTAAGCCTGCGGCCGGTGCACGGCGCCGTTCTGCTCGTCCACCACCGTCACGCCAAGGTCGCTGGCAATGCGCAGTACGTGAGGAATCACTTCGTCATGGCGGCGCGCAATCGCTACGCTGCCATAGCCGCCCTTGAAATTATCGGCCATGGGGCCGTCCGCCCACGGACAGGTGTCAATGGCCTTGTCCCCGGCGCCATAGCTGGTCAGGCAGGGGAACAGTTTCAGGATGGCATCGCGAAAACTCTTCAACTGCTGGGATGGCGCAATGCTGATGGTGGCGCCGGCAATCTGTTCCAGGAAAGGGAGCACTTCCGCATCGTTGGCGGGAACCTCGCGCGCGACGATGTGCAGTAGATAAGTCATAAATTAAACGTAGCCAAACTCGTAATGGGTGATGGTAAATTACCGGCGAGCAAAATAATAGTCCGTGCGGCATGAAAACGACAACCGCCAACGCGGCGCCATTCAGGCAGCCAAAGGTGTAGGAGGAGCGATTTCAGTGCGGTTCCGGCCATTTTCCTTGGCGCGATACAGGGCGGCGTCGGCGCGCGATAGCAAACTATCAAGAGTCTCGCCCGGCGCCTGCTGGCTGGAAATGCCAATGCTGATCGTACAAGGCGGCAATCCGGACTGTTGACACCCATGCAAGTGGCGCTGGATGCGCTGCGCCAGTTGCTGCGCTTGCGGCAGCGCCGTTTCCGGCAGCAGCACCACAAACTCCTCGCCGCCGAAGCGCGCCACGAAATCGCACTGGCGCACCGAGCGTGCCACTACCGATGCCACGTGCACCAGCACCTTGTCGCCTTGCGCATGGCCATGCTGGTCGTTGATCGCCTTGAACAGGTCCAGGTCGATCGCCATCAGCGACAGCGGCGCATCGTGGCGCTGCTGGCGTGCCCGCACGCCGCTGAAGCCTTGCAGGAATCCGCGCCGGTTCAATACGCCTGTCAGCGGATCATGGGTGGAGCGCTGCTCGAGGATCTTTTGCAGCTTGCGCGTGGCCAGCATGAGGAAGGCCACCGTCATCAGCAAAGTCATGAAGTTGGCCAGCGCCAGGTAGACATTGACCAGCGGGCTGCGCTGCATCAGGTCCGCCGCCTCGCCGCTGATGAACATGGCCGCCACGCCGCGCGTGAGCACATTGGCCACCTGCAGCGCCAGCAGGATGCCGAAGAACCAGCTCGTGAAATGCGGCGTACGATGGCGCCAGAC
>JBCNOX010000414.1:0-5147 GCA_039593645.1 Pseudoduganella sp. | reverse complement strand
GGTCGGCGCGGCCGATAGCCGATGCCGCCAGCGCCGCCAGTTCGGCCAGCGCGTGGGTGATGCCCGGCAGTGCCGGCAGCACTTCGCGCGCACGCTTCAGCACTTCGACGTCGCCATACAGGTTCGGCAATGCCAGCAGGGCGGCACGCGTCGTTTCGTTGTACTTGGCGGTCTGCTGCTGCAGGCCCGGCACGTCCTTGCCGCGCAACAGGGTCACGATGGCTTCGTAATCCTTGGTCGCTGCCGGATCCTGCGCCAGGATCGCGCGCAGCACGCCGACGTGGGTCAGGTCCAGGCGCACGTCGGAGAAGCCGGCCAGCGCCAGGGAGCCCAGCGCCAGTTCCTGGATTTCGGCATCCGCTTCCAGGCCGGCATGGCCGTAGATCTCGGCGCCGATCTGGAACGGCTCACGGGTCGAATGCAGGCCGGACGGGCGGGTATGCAGCACCGAGCCGGCGTAGCACAGGCGGGTCACGGTGGCGCGGTTCAGCAGGTGGGCGTCGATGCGCGCCACTTGCGTCGTCATGTCGGCGCGCAGGCCCAGCATGCGGCCGGAAATCTGGTCCACCAGCTTGAAGGTGCGCAGGTCCGTGTCGGCCCCGGCGCCGGTCAGCAGCGACTCGACGTACTCCAGCATCGGCGGCATCACAAGCTCGTAGCCGTACAGCCGGAAGTTATCCAGCATCAGACGGCGCAGCTCCTCGATCTTGCGGGCTTCGGAAGGCAGGACGTCGGCAATATATTCAGGCAAAAGCCAATTCGGCATGGTTGGTGCTATTGAATTAAAAACAATGCAGGCGCAACTACGCCATCCACAAAAGCGGATGACCAAACCGCGTATTTTACGCGAAATTGTTGCGGTGCAGGTAAAAAAAATGGCGCCGAAAAAATGGGGACGGACCCAAAAAAATGGGGACGGACCCCAATTAATGGGGTACTTCTCCATTAATTGGGGTCCGTCCCCATTTTTTTAATTGGGGTCCGTCCCCATCTTTTTCGGCTTACTTCCCGGAGCCGGCGCTCTTGAAGTATTTGAAGAAATCGGACTGCGGATCGACCAGCATCACGTCAGCCTTGGACTTGAAGGAAGCGCGGTAGGCTTCCAGCGAGCGGTAGAACTTGTAGAACTCCGGATTGCGGCCAAACGCTTCGGCATAGATCTGGGACGCCTTGGCATCGCCCTCGCCCTTGATCTTCTCCGCCTCGCGGTAAGCCTCGGCCAGGATCACGGTACGCTGCTTGTCGGCATCGGCACGCACCTGCTCCGACTCGGCGGCGCCGGTGGAGCGGGCCTCGTTGGCCACGCGCAGGCGCTCGGCCTTCATGCGCTCGTACACCGAGTTGTTGATCTGCTCAACATAATCCACGCGCTTCAGGCGCACGTCGACGATCTCCACGCCGATCTGCTTGGCCTCGTCCACCACCTTGCCGCGGATCGATTCCATCACCTTGCCGCGCTGGCCGGAGATCACTTCGCGCACGGTGCGCTTGGTGATCTCGTCGTTCAGGGCCGCCTTCACGATCTGCTGCATGCGGTCGCCCGCCCTGCCCTCGTCGCCGCCAAAGGAAACGAAGTACAGGCGCGGATCGGTCACCTTCCATTTGACGAAGGCATCCACCAGGATGTTCATCTTCTCGGCCGTGATGAAGCGGTCAGCCTCTTTCGGATCCAGGGTCTGGATGCGCTTGTCCAGGTACACCACGTTCTGGAACGGCGGCGGCAGCTTGAAATGCAAGCCGGGTTCGGCAATCACCTGCTTCACTTCACCCAGCGCGAACACGATGGCGTACTTGCGCTGGTCCACCACGAACACGGTGGACGACAGCAGCATCAGGGCGATAAAGCCCGTAATCAGGATAGTTGCAAAGCGATTCATTAACGGCCCTCCCGGTCACGGGACGATTCACGCGAACGGCCATCGCGGCGGTTCGGGTCTGGTGTCGGTTCCGGCGGCAGCAGTACGGCCGATGGCGGCGGCGGGGTCACGCTGGCGGCGCGGCCCTCAGTGGCAGCCACTTGCGCGATCAGCTTGTCCAGCGGCAGGTACAGCAGGTTGCTGCCAGCCTTGGAGTCGACCATCACCTTGCTGGTGCTGGAGAAGATCTGCTGCATGGTGTCCAGGTACATGCGGTCGCGCGTCACGGCCGGCGCCTTCTGGTACTCGGCCAGCACCGACTTGAAGCGGTCGGCGTTACCGGTCGCGTTCTGCACCGTCATGGCGCGATAGGCCTCGGCTTCCTGGATCAGGCGGAATGCCGCACCGCGTGCTTTCGGCACGATGTCGTTGGCATACGCCTGGCCTTCATTCTTCTGGCGTTCGCGGTCCTGGCCGGCTTTCACGGCGTCGTCGAACGCGGCCTGCACCTGCTCCGGCGGCTGCACGCCCTGCATCGTCACGTTGGTCACTTGCGCGCCCGAGTTGTAACGGTCCAGGATGGCCTGCATCAGCTGCTGGGTATCGGTAGCGACTTTCTCGCGGCCTTCATACAGCACGAAGTCCATCTTGCTGCGGCCGACGATTTCGCGGATCGCCGTTTCGGCCACCTGGCGCACGGTGTCTTCGGCATCGCGGTTGGCATACAGCCACTTCACCGGGTCGCTCAGCTTGTACTGCACGGCGAACTGGATGTCGATGATGTTTTCGTCTTCGGTCAGCATCAGCGCTTCGGAAGCCATCTTGGACTTCGCGCTGCCGCGGTAACCCACTTCCACCGTGCGCACCTGGGACACATTGACGATTTCATTGCCCTGGAACGGGTACGGCCAGCGCCAGTTGAAGCCAGCCGGCGTGGTGTGGCTGAACTTGCCGAACGTGGTGACCACGCCGGTCTGGCCTTCCTGCACGATGAATGCGCCGGAAGCGAGCCACACCAGGGCTGCCACCGAAGCGACTGCGCCAAAGGTGAAGCCGGCGCCCTTCATGTCGCCGCCGCCGTTGCCGCCGCCGCCCGGATTGCTGCCGCGGTTCTTGCCGCCGCCAAACAGGCCGTTCAGGCGCTGGTTGAAGTCACGCCAGAGTTGATCGAGGTCCGGCGGTCCTTCGCCGGGCTTTTTGCCTTCCTGGGCAATATAGTTGCCGAGTCTTTTCTTGAGAGAGGAAAAAGGCATATTTTTCTTTTAGTGAGATCCTACTTGGGTAAAGGTGAGAATACTGTCCGGCGCCAGCTCTTCTTTGGGGTTGGCGAGCGCCTCCTGCTCATCCCGTGCTGCCTCACAGATTGCATCGCGCAGCAGGTTCAGGCCTTGGCCCGTGCGTGCACTGATGAATACGCGGGAAATCTTATCATACTCATTACGTTCTACTGCCGGCTCAAGGCCTGCCGCATCGATCTTGTTCCACACCAGGATTTGCGGAATATGGTCGGCGCCGATTTCGCGCAGCACCAGGTTGACCTGCTCGATCTGCTCCATGCGCACCGGCGAGGAACCGTCGACCACGTGCAGCAGCAGGTCGGCATGGATGGTCTCTTCCAGGGTGGCGCGGAAGGCGGCCACCAGCTGGTGCGGCAGCTCGCGCACGAAGCCGACCGTGTCGGAGACCACGACATTGCCGATCTCCTCGCCCATGTAGACGCGGCGCGAGGTGGTGTCGAGCGTCGCGAACAGCTGGTCCGCCACGTAGACCCCGGCCTTGGTCATGGTATTGAACAAGGTCGATTTGCCGGCGTTGGTATAGCCGACCAGGGACACCGAGAAGGTATGGTTGCGGCCGCGAGCACGGCGCTGGGTCTCATGCTGCTTGCGCAGCTTGGCCAGGCGGGCACGCAGCATCTTCACCCGTTCACCGATCAGGCGGCGGTCGGTTTCGAGCTGGGTTTCACCGGGGCCGCGCAGGCCGATACCGCCCTTCTGGCGTTCAAGGTGGGTCCAGCCGCGCACCAGGCGCGTGGCCAGGTGCTGCAACTGGGCCAGCTCGACCTGCAGCTTGCCCTCGTGGCTTTGCGCGCGCTGCGCAAAGATGTCGAGGATCAGGCTGGTGCGGTCGAGCACCCGGACGTTCAGGCGTTTTTCCAGGTTGCGCTGCTGGGCTGGCGACAGCGCATGATTGAAGATGACGATTTCGAGTTTGTGGTCCTGCACTGCATGACCGATTTCGTCGGCCTTGCCGCTGCCGACGAAATAGGCGGCATCCGGCGAAGACCGTTTGCCGGTAATGGTGGTGACCGGCTCTGCGCCCGCGGAGCGGGCCAGCAGCATCAACTCCTCGATACTGGCAGCAAAGTCGCCCTGACCGAAATCTACCCCGACTAAAGCTGCACGCATACGAAGTGTCTTACTCCGCTGCCTCGGAGGAGTTATCCATGTTCAGGTTGACGGCGCGGGCAGGCACCACGGTGGAAATGGCGTGCTTGTAAACCATCTGGGTTACGGTGTTACGCAGCAGGACCACGTATTGGTCGAAAGACTCGATATGGCCTTGCAGCTTGATGCCGTTGACCAGGTAGATCGAGACTGGAACGTGCTCTTTGCGCAGCGCGTTCAGGAATGGGTCTTGTAACAATTGCCCTTTATTGCTCATAACAGCTCCGTTTTATGTTGTTGTGTACGAATTGGAGACGCTGCGCCTGTTTTTCAAGTGCTGGGGATGCTGCTCCAAAGACACTGTACCTTGTTTTTTTAAATCTTGCAGCCGGATAAACCTTAAGATCGCCTTATCAGGCTTTCTCGCGCTTGTCGAACGGGTTCTTGCCGTTGCGCAACTCAATGCGCAGCGGGGTGCCGACCAGCTTGAAGCTATCACGGAAATGCTTCTCCAGATAGCGCTTGTACGGTTCCGACACCGCATCCAGCGAGTTGCCGTGGATGACGATGATCGGCGGATTCTGGCCGCCCTGGTGCGCGTAGCGCATCTTGGGACGCACGCCAGCCTTGCGCTTCGGTTCCTGCTTCTCGATCGCTTCCTGCAAGGCGCGGGTCAGCTTAGGCGTCGGCAGGTTGGCCGTGGCGGCCGCGTAGGCGCCGTTTACCGACTTCATCAGCGGGCCGATGCCAGTGCCGCGCAGGGCCGAGATGAAGTGGGTATTGGCAAAGGACAGGAAGTCCAGCTTGCGGTCCATGTCCATCTTCACCTGGTCGCGGTCGTCCGACTGCAGGCCGTCCCACTTGTTGACCGCCACCACCAGGGCGCGGCCCGATTCCAGGATGA
>JBCNOX010000413.1:0-5160 GCA_039593645.1 Pseudoduganella sp. | reverse complement strand
GGAACGGCTGGGTCGCTGGCAAGGGTCGCTCGACGTGCCGGCGCGTTCAGTCATCCTGTGCACTTCGCTGCCTGGTGTGCGCGAGGAGTTTCTGAGCGAGTTGCTGGTACTGGTGTTCCGTGACGCCAAGCTGGACGCCCGGAGCTTCGTGCTGAATCCGGCCGAACCTGCGGAGGATCCCGGCGCCGACAATCTCGTTTCCACCATCTTTATTGCCTATCCGGTGGAAAGCGCACCGGCCGCGTGGATCACGGCCGTGACCGAGTTGCGCGCCGCCTTGCCCGACGTCCAACTGGTCACCATCCGGCCGCGGGACGATACCAGGGCCGAGCATTCCACGATAGCCACCCATGTCGACCTGGTACTGCAAACGTTTGAAGAGGCATTGGCGTTCGTCACGCCCGTCAAAGTCGGCTAGAATGCGCGCCAAATGATCTTGCGCGCACTCCAGTACCTGTTTTTCCTTTGCCTGGCAGCGGGCCTGCCACCAGCCTTGGCCCAAGTGCCAACGCCGCTGCTCACCGACTACACCCATACTGCCTGGACCGAACTCAATGGCGCGCCGGCGGGCGCTACCAAGTTCGCGCAAGGCGACGACGGATGGCTGTGGATTGCGTCGCCAACCGGTCTGTATCGTTTCGATGGGGTGCGTTTCGAGCGCACCGAACAAGTTTTCGGCCACCCGCTTGAATCCAGTAACCTCATGGCGCTGGCGTCGGGCCCCGGAGGCGCACTCTGGGTCGGCTACCGGACCGGAGGCGTATCAGTGTTCACAAAGAGTGGGGTGCACACCTACGCCGAGGCCGATGGCTTGCAACCTGTCGGCGCGCTCCACATTGAATTGGCGCCTGATGGCGCGGCCTGGGTTGCGATGCGCGACGGTGTCGCGGTACTTCCAGCGGGCGGCAAGCGTTTCCAGCACCTGGGTCAGGAATCCGGCTTGCCAACGCTGGGCGTATTCCAGATCCTGTTTGCGCGGGATGGCACGACCTGGGTCGGCACCAATTCCGGTGCATTCTTCCGCCGCCCAGGCGAGAAGCGCTTCAGCCTTGCCTGGCCGCGCAAGGCATTGGTCGCGCTATGCGAACTGCCGGACGGAACTATCTGGGGCAATGATTTTGAGCGCGGCTATTATAAGATCCGCACCGTGCCGCCAGCCGGGAACGAAGCGATCCGGCCTGAAATTGAAGGCGTAATGATGCGCTTTGACCGACGCGGCACGATGTGGATCGCTCACCCCGACGGCCTGGAACGCAGGCTCGATCCGGCATTGCCGGGCGATGCGAGCCAACGGCTGTCTATCCGCGACGGCATCAGCGGCCCGATGATCGGTGCCATGCTTGAGGACCGCGAAGGAAGCTTCTGGATCGGGACATCGCAAGGAATTGACCGGCTGCGCCCAAATCGCCTGCGCACGGTCCCGGTCGAGAAGCAGCTGGAATTCCCGGCTCTCGTGACCGGCCCTGCCGGCGACATCTGGGTCGGCGATTATGCCGGTGACCTGTGGAGCTTCAACAGGGAAGGGCGCATCAAGCGCGAAGTGGCGGGCAAACTCACGGCCAGCCATACCAGTCCTGATGGTGTGGTGTGGCTGGGTGGAATGGACGGGGTAGTGCGGCGCGCCAGCAGCGGCGAAGTCACACTGATTTCCTTGCCGGAAGAGCTTAAAACATTGCGCATTCACGCATTGCAGCAGGACCGTGAAGGCGCATTGTGGGTGTCGATCTCCGCCGGCAAAGGCGTCTACAAAATAGTCGATGGCGTATGGGCCAAATGGGGCGGGCTGCAGGGCATTCCGGATTTGCTTGCCACTTCAATGGCTCTGGACCACGACGGACAACTGTGGATGGCCCATCTGCGCAGCCTCGTCACCATCGTGAACGGCAGCAAGGTGCGCACGCTTGGCGCAAACGACGGCCTGCAACTCGGCACCCTGATGACCCTGCACCCCGATGGCAACCAAATGTGGATCGGTGGAGAGAAGGGCGTTGCACTGTACCGGAACGGCCGCTTAACAGTGCTGAAAGGCGAACACGGCGAGATCTTCCGCGGAGTGTCGGGCATCGTGCGCATGCCGAATGGCGACTTGTGGCTTCACGGAGCGGATGGTTTGTACCGGATCGCCGCTTCGGCCTTGGCCGCCTGGCTCAAGGATGCCGGCGCAGTAGCTCCTTTCGAACGCTTCGACGCCCACGATGGCATGAAAGGGCATGCGCCCCAGCTTCGACCCGTGCCATCGCTGAAGCTGGCACGCGACGGGATACTCTGGTACGCCACCACGGCTTCCGTGGGAACTATCGACCCGGCGAACATCCTGCGCAATCTGGTTGCGCCGCCAGTGGAAGTAGTCAGCGTAACGGCTAACGGCCAGCGCTACGGCACCCCGGAGGGACCGATGCTGCAGCTTCCTGAGGGAACGCGCAGCATGCAGGTCGACTTCACTGCCTTGAGCCTGGCGCTTCCCGAACGTGTACGGCTGCGCTACCGCCTGAACGGCATGGACCAGGAATGGCAGGAAGCAGTAGGGCGCCGCCAGGCCTACTACACCAACCTGGCACCGGGCAAATATCGCTTTGAAGTGGCGGGCGCGAATGAGGACGGTCTGTGGAACAGCAAAGCCGCTGCCCTGGAAATCGAGATTCCGCCGACCTTTGTCGAGACTATCTGGTTCAAGCTCCTGATGGTCTTGATCGTCGTGCTGCTGCTTTACGCCGCCTACGCAATGCGGCTGCATTACCTGACAAAGCAAATGCAGGAGCGCATGCTTGAACGCCTGGCGGAGCGCTCGCGCATCGCACGCGCCTTGCACGACACTTTGCTGCAAAGCGTACAATCCTTGCTGATTTCCTTTGATGCGCATAGCCGGCACCTCCAGGAAGGTTCACAGGAACGCAAGTGCCTGGACCAGACACTCGATTTCGCCGAAAAGCTGCTGCTGGAGGGGCGCGACCAGATCCTGGACTTGCGTGCCTCTGCTTCACCCGAAAGTCTGGAACAGACCCTCAGCCAATTCGGCCAGGGCTTGGCTGCCCGTGGCGCCCATGCATTTGATGTTAAGGTCAACGGAGTGCCGCGCCAGTTGCGCCAGCACGTACACGACGAGTTGTACGCGATTGCCCGTGAAGCCTTGTTCAACGCCTCCCGTTACGCCGGCGCCAGCCGCATTGAACTGGAGCTGGATTACAGCAGCGATTCCCTGAAGGTTCGGATCGCAGACAATGGCCGCGGCCTCGATGAAAAAGTCGCCGCCTCCGGCCAGCGCCCCGGCCATTGGGGCCTGGTTGGCATGCGCGAACGCGCAAGCTGCATCGGCGCGGCGCTGGAAATTGTCAGCAAACCGGGCGCAGGAACCACAATCACCGTCGACGTTCCGGCAAAAAAGGCCTATTGACGGCCAGCCAACTGCCTTTGCGGCGCGCTCGAAAACAGCCGATAATAGCGGCCACGCTATTTCGAGCACTATTTTTGGAACATTCCCATGGAAATTAAGGTCAACTTTCTCGATAAGCTTCGCCTGGAAGCCAAATTCGACGATTTCACGGTCATTGCAGACCAGCCAATCCGCTATAAAGGAGACGGCTCGGCACCTGGACCGTTTGACTATTTCCTGGCGTCGTCGGCCCTGTGTGCTGCCTATTTTGTGAAGCTGTATTGCTCGACTCGCAATATTCCAACCGAAAATATCCGCCTTTCGCAAAACAATATTGTCGATCCTGAAAATCGCTACCAGCAGATTTTCAAGATCCAGGTCGAACTGCCGCCGGATATCTCGGCCAAGGACCGCGAAGGCATTCTGCGCTCGATCGACCGCTGCACCGTGAAAAAGGTCGTGCAGCAAGGGCCCGAGTTCGTGATCGAAGAAGTCGAGAACCTGGACGCCGACGCACAGGCCCTGCTGACCCTGGACCCGGATTCCGGCACCAGCACTTACATCCCTGGCAAGGACCTGCCGCTGGAGCAGACCATCGCCAACATGTCCGGACTGCTGGCAAACCTGGGCATCAAGATTGAGATCGCCTCCTGGCGCAATATTGTTCCCAATGTATGGTCGCTGCATATCCGCGACGCGCATTCGCCTATGTGCTTCACCAATGGCAAAGGTGCGACCAAGGAGAGTGCGCTGGCATCGGCGCTGGGCGAGTACATCGAACGTATCAGCTGCAACCACTTCTACGCCGGTGAATTCTGGGGCGAAGAGATCGCCAACGCCGATTTCGTGCACTACCCGGATGAGCGCTGGTTCAAGCCGGGCCGGAAAGATGCGCTGCCGGCAGAGATCCTGGATGAGTACAGCCGTGGAATTTACGATCCGGACGGCGAACTGCGTGGCTCGCACCTGTACGACACCAACTCCGGCAACGTCGATCGCGGCATCTGCTCGTTACCGTTCGTGCGCCAGTCGGACGGGAAGGTCGTGTACTTCCCGACCAATCTGGTCGAGAACCTGTTCGTCAGCAATGGCATGAGCGCCGGCAATACGCTGGCCGAAGCGCAGGTGCAATGCCTGTCGGAGATTTTCGAAAGGGCGGTCAAACGCGAAATCCTGGAAGGCGAAATTGCACTGCCCGACGTGCCGCAGGAAGTGCTCGCGAAGTATCCGGGCATCGTTGCCGGCATCAAGGGACTGGAGGAACAAGGTTTCCCGGTTCTGGTAAAGGACGCTTCGCTTGGCGGTGCATACCCGGTGATGTGCGTGACCCTGATGAATCCGCGCACTGGCGGCGTATTCGCGTCGTTCGGCGCGCATCCAAGCTTTGAAGTGGCGCTGGAACGCAGCCTGACTGAATTGCTGCAGGGCCGCAGCTTTGAAGGCCTGAATGATTTGCCGCGTCCGACCTTCGTCAGCAATGCGGTGACCGAGCCAAACAATTTTGTCGAGCACTTCATCGATTCGAGCGGCATCGTGTCGTGGCGCTTCTTCAGCGCCAAGTCGGACTATGAATTTGTCGAATGGGACTTCACCAGCCAGGGCGAGAACTCCAACGCCGAGGAAGCGGCGACTCTGTTCGGCATTCTCAAGGACCTGGGCAAGGAATCGTATATGGCGGTCTACGACCAGTTGGGCGCCACCGCATGCCGCATCCTGGTGCCGGGCTATTCGGAGATCTACCCGGTGGAAGACCTGATCTGGGATAACACCAACAAGGCACTGCAGTTCCG
>JBCNOX010000412.1:0-5163 GCA_039593645.1 Pseudoduganella sp. | reverse complement strand
ACATCCGCGAGCAGTATCTGCAGCGCATCATCGGCGACGTGAAGATTGCGCGCCCGATCAAGATTGCCGTCGATTGCGGCAACGGCGTGGCCGGCGCTTTCGCGGGCGACCTGTATCGCGGCATGGGGTGCGAAGTGGTTGAACTGTTCTGCGACGTGGACGGCACCTTCCCGAACCACCATCCGGACCCGGCCCACCCGGAAAACCTGCAGGACCTGATCAAGGCGCTGCAGGATACCGACGCTGAAATCGGCCTGGCTTTCGACGGCGACGGCGACCGCCTGGGCATCGTGACCAAGGATGGCCAGATCATCTACCCGGACCGCCAGTTGATGCTGTTCGCGCAAGACGTGCTGTCCCGTAACCCTGGCGCACAAATCCTGTACGACGTGAAATGCACGCGCCACCTGGCTGCGTACATTGAAAAGGCAGGCGGCAAGCCGCTGATGTGCAAGACCGGCCACTCGCTGGTGAAGGCCAAGCTGAAGGAAACCGGCGCCCCGCTGGGTGGCGAAATGAGCGGCCACGTCTTCTTCAAGGACCGCTGGTATGGCTTCGACGATGGCTTGTATGCCGGCGCGCGCATGCTGGAAATCCTGACCCGCCATGCCGATCCTTCCACGCTGCTGAACGCACTGCCCAAGTCGGACAGCACACCTGAGCTGCAGCTGCAACTGAACGAAGGCGAAAATTACGCGCTGATGGCCAAGCTGGCGGCCGAAGCCAAGTTCCCGGGCAACGAGCGCGTGATCGATATCGACGGCCTGCGCGTGGAATATGCCGACGGCTTTGGCCTGGCGCGTTCCTCGAACACCACGCCGGTGATCGTGATGCGCTTCGAGGCGGAGTCTCCGGCCGCGCTGGCGCGCATCCAGGGCCAGTTCCGCGATGTGATCCTGGCTGCCAAGCCGGATGCGCAGCTCCCGTTCTAAATGAATATCCTGCTGGTGCGCGTCTCTTCGCTGGGAGACGTGCTGCACAATATGCCCATCGTGGCCGACATCAAGCGCCACTTCCCGGACGCGAACATCGACTGGGTGGTGGAAGAGGGCTATGTCAGCCTGGTGCGCCTGAACCCCATGGTGCGCAATATCCTGCCGTGGGGCCTGCGCCGCTGGCGCAAGAGACTGGGCAAGAAGGAAACGCGCGCCGAGATCGGTGCCTTCTTCCGCCAGCTGCGCGAAGTGGAGTACGACTACGTATTCGACACCCAGGGCTTGCTGAAGACCGGCATCATCATGGGCGCCGCGCGCGGCAAGAACAAGGTTGGCCTGGCCAACGGCAGCGAAGGCTCGGGCTACGAAGGCATTTCGCGCATTTTCCACAGCAAGAGCATTGCGCTCGACCCGCGCACGCACGCGGTGGCGCGCGGGCGCCTGGTGGTCGGGGCGGCGCTGGGATTCAAGGTCGATTACCCGGCCGATTTCGGCCTGCCCGAAGTTCCGGCCAGCGAACCGCGTCCTGAGTGGATGGGCGAGGCGCCCTATGCCGTGTTCTTCCACGGTACGGCACGCGACGCCAAGAAGTGGGCGCCTGCCAACTGGATCGAACTAGGCCAGGCGCTGGCGCCAATGCCGGTGCTGCTGCCATGGGGTTCGGACAAGGAAAAGGCGGAAGCGGAAGCGCTGGCCGCCGGCATGCCGAATGCCCGCGTCCTGCCGAAACTGTCGATGGCCGATGCCGTCATGCTGGCACGCCGCGCGGCGCTGGCAGTGGGCGTGGACACCGGCCTGACCCATATCGCAGCGGCTTTCTCGCGCCCGGTGGTGGAAATCTACGCCGACTCGCCGCGCTGGAAGACGGAAGGCAACTGGTCTCCGCGCATTGTCAACCTTGGCGACAAAGGCTCGCCGCCCGGCGTGGCCGAAGTGCTGGCCGCTGCCAAAAGCCTGCTCTGAGCATGCGACTCTTCTACACATTCATGTGGTGGCTGGCTTTGCCGCTGGTGCTGGGGCGCCTGTGGTGGCGCGGCCGCAAGGAGCCAGGCTACCGCCAGCACTGGGCCGAGCGCCTTGGCATTTACGGTGCACGCGCGGCCAACGACGAACCGGCCACCATCTGGGTACACGCAGTGTCGGTGGGCGAAACCCGCGCAGCCGAGCCGCTGGTCGACGCCTTGCTGAAGAAATACCCGCAGGCGCGCATCGTGCTGACCTGCATGACCCCGACCGGCCGTGCTACCGGCAAGAGCCTGTTCGGCAAGCATGGCGCGCGCGTGGTGCAATCCTACCTGCCATACGATATGCCGCCGCTGGTGGCGCGCTTCATCCGCCATTTCGAGCCGCGCATGTGCATCCTGATGGAGACGGAAGTATGGCCGAACCTGATCCTGCAGTGCCAGCGCGATAAAGTGCCGGTGGTGCTGGCCAATGCCCGCCTGAGCGAACGTTCGCTGGGCAAGGCTCAGCGTTTCGGCAAGGTGATACGCGACGCGGCGCAGGGCATCACCCTGGTGGCGGCCCAGACCGAAGCCGATGCGCTGCGTATCCGCGAGCTTGGCGCCAGCAATGTGAGCGTGACCGGCAGTATCAAGTTCGACGTCATGATCCCGCAAGCCGCCCTGGCGACCGGCGCGCAACTGCGCCAGCAGTTCGGCGTGCGGCCCGTGTTCCTGTGCGCCAGCACGCGCGAAGGCGAGGAAGGCATGATCCTGGAAGCGTTCCAGGCGGCGCGCGCCGCGCTGCCGCGGGATGTGCTGCTGCTGATCGTGCCGCGCCATCCGCAGCGCTTCGACGAAGTGGCGGCAATGGTGGCGGAACGCGGCCTGTCGCTGCAGCGGCGCTCGTCGCTGACTGCGCCGGGCGCCAGCGTTGACCCTGCAACCGAAGTGGTGCTGGGCGATTCGATGGGCGAAATGTTTGCCTACTATTCGGCCTGCGATATCGCCTTCATCGGCGGCAGCCTGCAGCCGCTGGGCGGCCAGAACCTGATCGAACCGGCTGCCTTGGGCAAGCCGATCATCGTCGGGGAGCATACCTTCAACTTCGCGCAGGCCACTGAAGACTGCCTGCAGCAGGGCGGCGCAGTGCGCGTGCCAAGCAGCGATGGCCTGATGCAGCAGGCAGCGCGCCTGCTGGCCGACAGCGCTGCACGGGGCGCGATGGGCGCCCACGCGCTGACCTTCGCCAACACACACCGCGGCGCCACCGCACGCACGATTGCATTGCTTCCTGAGTTGAAGTGACAAATGTCATGACGAAGTCATGGCATTCCGTTCTGGCGCGCACTGCCTGCAAGCCCGATACTGCGTTCACCTGAACACAAGGAGACCGCAATGCTAAAACTCTTGGTTGCCGCCAGCCTGGCCTGCGCCCTGCCTGCCATGGCAGCCGAAACCACCCTGGTCAAGGATGTGCGCGTTTTCGACGGGCAGAAGGTTTATGCCAAACGCAGCGTGCTGCTGGAGGGGGGCAAGATTGCCAGCGCTGATTTCAAGGGCAAGGCGCCGGCGGGCGCCAAAGTGATCGAGGGCGCCGGCCGCACGCTGATGCCGGGGCTGATCGACTCCCACGTGCACGCCTACCGCTACCTCGAATTGCCGCTGCTGTTTGGCGTGACGACCCAGGTCGACATGTTCATGCCGGTGCAGGGCATGCAGGCGATCCACGGCCGCATGGCCAAAGGCGAGAACAAGGATGCCGCCGATGTCTTCTCGGCCGGCATCCTGGCCACCGTGCCGGGCGGCCATGGCACGGAATACGGCTTTCCCATCCCGACCCTGAGCAAGCCTGAAGAAGCGCAGGCCTGGGTCGACGCGCGCATTGCGGAAGGCTCTGACTTCATCAAGATAGTGCTGGAGCCGGGCTGGCCGGGCCGCCCGATGAACAGCCTGGACGTGCCGACCGTCAAGGCGCTGGTACAGGCTGCGCACCAGCGCGGCAAGCTGGCGGTGGTCCACATTTCCAAGCTCGACGATGCACGTTCCGCGCTGGAAGCGGGCGCCGACGGCCTGGTGCACCTGTTCACCGGCACATCGATCGCACCGGCTGAACTGCAATCCCTGGTCAAGCTGGCCAGGCAGCGCAAAGCCTTCGTCATCCCGACCTTCAGCGTGATGGAGAGCGTGGCGGGGCTGCAGCCGCTGGAGCTGCTGGGCGACAAGCAGATAACGGCGCTGCTCGACAAGGAGCAGGTGGCCATCCTCAAATCCCTGCACGGCAAGGAGCCGCGCCCGGCCATCATGACGGCGCCGAATGCTGTGGTGGCGGCCCTGCGCGATGGCGGTGTGCCGCTGCTGGCCGGCACCGATGCCGGCAACCCGGGTACGCTGTACGGCGCCAGCCTGCACCATGAATTGCTGGCGCTGACCAAGGCGGGGTTGACGCCAGTCCAGGCGCTGGCTGCCGCGACTTCGGTGCCGGCCAAGTCCTTCCGCCTCGGTATGCGCGGCCAGATCGCGAAGGGCTACAAGGCCGACGTGGTGCTGGTCGACGGCGACCCGACCATCGACATCCTGGCCGCGCGCCGGATCGTGGAGGTATGGAAGGATGGCGAGATGGTGTCGCCGGCCCGTGCGAAGAAGCAGGAACTGGTGGTGCAGGAGCTGAACTCCAAAGGCGTACCGCCTGACATGCCGGCCGACGGGCGTATCAGCCTGTTCACCAAAGACAAGCTGGCCAGTCCCTTTGGCGCAGGCTGGATGCCGTCCAATGACGCTTTCCTTGGCGGCAAATCGAGCGTGCAGGTCGACTATGTCGACGAGGCGGCCGTCAACGTGAAGGCCAGCGTGCAGCCTGGCTTTGCGTTCCCGTGGGCCGGCCTGGCCTTCATGCCCGGCACCTCGCCGATGGCGGCTGCCGACCTGAGTGCGGTCAAGATGCTGCGCTTCCGCGTCAGGGGCGATGGCAAGCGCTATATGGTGGCGATCATGTCGCGCTCGGGCCAGGTTCCTGTCAACGTGCCGTTCGAGGCTGCTGCCGATTGGCGCGAAGTGAGCCTGCCGCTGGCGGACTTCAAAGGCATCGATAGCAGCGCGATTACAATGATCGGTTTCAACGCAGGGCCGCAGACCGGGGACTACCAGTTCCAGATTTCCGACGTGCGCCTGATGCTGCAATAAGGAGCGACGATGGAGAAGTTCAGGCGGTTGCTGGCCGGGCCCTGGGTGCCGCCATATCTTGGCAAGGCGCCATACCTTTGGCTGCTGTCCCTGAATTTCCTGTT
>JBCNOX010000411.1:0-5167 GCA_039593645.1 Pseudoduganella sp. | reverse complement strand
TTCCGATCATGAAATCGAAAGCCGTACCGGAGCCTCGATCCCTTGGATTTTCGAGATCGAAGGCGAACCGGCTTTTCGCCGGCGCGAAGCGGAAGTCATCCGCGAGCTGACCAGCCAGCAGGGCATCGTGCTGGCCACCGGCGGCGGCGCCATCCTCAACGAAGCCAGCCGCACCCTGCTGCAGGAACGCGGCACCGTCATCTACCTGCGCGCGTCGATCGCATCGATCCTGGCACGCACCGCGCACGACAAGAACCGGCCCCTGCTGCAAACGGCCGATCCCCGCAAGAAACTCGAAGAACTGCTGGCGCAGCGCGAGCCGCTGTACATGGACATGGCCGACCTGGTCATCGACACCGGCCGCCCCAACGTTCAATCGATGGTCCAGAACATCGTCAACCAGCTCGACGCGCTGGCCTGCCAGGCCGCGCCCAATTGCGTCACCAAGGCCCAACCCGCTATGAACGAACAGACCCATATCCTGCTCAACGTCGACCTGGCCGAGCGCAGCTACCCGATCGCCATCGGCCCGGCGCTGCTGGACGACGCCGGCCTGCTGGCCAAATACGTGGGCGGCAAGAAGGTTGCGATCGTTTCCAACGAGACCGTGGCGCCGCTGTACCTGGAGCGCGTGCGCGCCCCGCTGGCCGCCGCCGGCAAGGAGGTGATCGAAGTGGTGCTGCCGGACGGCGAAGAACACAAGCACTGGGAATCGCTGATGAAGGTGTTCGATGCGCTGCTGGCCAACAAGGCCGACCGCAAGACCACCCTGGTGGCGCTGGGTGGCGGCGTGATCGGCGACATGACCGGCTATGCAGCCGCTTCCTACATGCGCGGCGTGGACTTCGTGCAGGTGCCCACCACCTTGCTGTCGCAGGTTGATTCCTCGGTGGGCGGCAAGACCGGCATCAACCACCCGCTGGGCAAGAACATGATCGGCGCTTTCTACCAGCCCAAGGCAGTCATCGCCGACACCACCACGCTGGAGACCTTGCCGGTGCGCGAGCTGTCGGCCGGCCTGGCGGAAGTGATCAAGTACGGCTGCATCATCGACGTACCGTTCTTCGAGTGGATCGAGGCGAACATCGGCCTGCTGATGGCGCGCGACAAGGGCGCGCTGGCCTATGCCATTGCGCGCTCCTGCGAGATCAAGGCCGACGTGGTGCGCCAGGATGAACGCGAAGGCGGCCTGCGCGCGATCCTGAATTTCGGCCATACCTTCGGCCACGCCATCGAGGCCGGCATGGGCTACGGCGCCTGGCTGCACGGCGAGGCGGTCGGTTGCGGCATGGTGATGGCGGCCGACCTGCCGCAGCGCCTGGGCTTTATCGACGCCGCCACGGTGGAACGCATCCGCGACCTGGTGGCTGCCGCCGGACTGCCTGTCGTGGCGCCCGACCTGGGCACCGAGCGCTGGCTGGAGCTGATGGAAGTGGACAAGAAAAACGAGGGCGGGGCGATCAAGTTCATCCTGCTCGACCCGCTCGGCAAAGCCCGCATCACGACCGCGCCGCAAGAGGCGCTGCTGCAAACCCTGGCCGCCTGCACGGAGTAATATGGAAGAGACCCTCGCCCCCTACGCAGCACATTCTGACAAGGGGCGCGGCCGCCGCTTCCCCGAAACGCCGCACGCCTCGCGCTCGCAGTTCCAGCGCGACCGCGACCGCATCATCCATTCGACCGCTTTCCGCCGGCTCGAATACAAGACCCAGGTCTTCCTCAACCACGAGGGCGACCTGTTCCGCACCCGCCTCACGCACAGCCTGGAAGTGGCCCAGATCGGCCGCTCGCTGGCGCGCAACCTGCGCCTGAACGAAGACCTGGTGGAAGCCATCGCCCTGGCGCACGACCTGGGCCACACGCCGTTCGGCCACGTGGGGCAGGACGTGCTGCACGAATGCATGAGGGAGCACGGCGGCTTCGAGCACAACCTGCAAAGCCTGCGCGTGGTGGACCTGCTGGAAGAACAGTATGGCGCCTTCGATGGCCTGAACCTGATGTTCGAAACGCGCGAAGGCATCCTGAAGCACTGCTCCGTCAACAACGCGCGCCTGCTGGGCGAGGTGGCGCAGCGCTTCCTCGACAAGACCCAGCCTTCGCTTGAAGCCCAGTTGACCAACCTGGCCGACGAAATCGCCTATAACAGCCACGATATCGACGATGGCCTGCGTTCCGGCCTGATCTCCATCGCCCAGCTGGAAGAAGTGAATTTCTTCCGCCGTCTGTGGCGCGAAGTGCAGGCGGCCCATCCGGGCCTGGCCGGCCGCCGCGCCATCTATGAAACCCTGCGCCGCCTGATCACGGCGCTGGCCGACGACCTGATCGCCACCTCGCAGCAGCGCATTGCCGCGCATGGCCCGCAAAGCCTGGAAGACGTGCGTGCCGCACCGCCGCTGATCCGCTTTTCCGACCAGATGCGCAAGGATGCCACCGAGCTCAAGCGCTTCCTGCACGAGAACCTGTACCGCCACTACAAGGTCAACCGCATGCGCCTGAAGGCCAGCCGCATGGTGCGCGAACTGTACGACGCTTTCACTGCCGACCCTTCGCTGCTGCCGCCCGACTACCGCACTGAACGTGGCGATGCGAGCGGCCAGGCGCGCCGCGTGGCCGACTACATTGCCGGCATGACCGACCGCTATGCCATTGCCGAGCACCGCCGCATCTACTCGCTGGAAAACCTCTAGCCTTGCGTCGCTGCCTGCGGCGGGTTAATCTTCCGGCAATCAATAACTTGCCAGAAAAATCATGATCGACACCGTTGCGGCCGCCGGCCCACAACTCAGCAAACATCGCATCGAAGCCCTGGTGGACGGCATCTTCGCCGTCACCATGACCCTGCTCGTGATCGAGCTGAAACTGCCCGAGCACGTGCAGGCCACCAGCAGCGCGGAACTGCTGCACGTACTTGGCGAACTGGCGCCGACCTTCGGTTCCTGGGTGATCAGCTTTCTGGTGCTGGCGATTTTCTGGGTTGGCAATCACCGTCTGTACAGCTATGTGCGGCACGTGGACGGCCCTTTGCTGGGCTACACCATCCTGCTGCTGGCTGGCGCCAGCCTGCTGCCGTTTGCGTCTGCCGTGAATGGCCGCTTCCTGT
The DNA here is from genome assembly GCA_039593645.1 of Pseudoduganella sp. GTDB lineage: Bacteria > Pseudomonadota > Gammaproteobacteria > Burkholderiales > Burkholderiaceae_D > Rugamonas. The sequence goes on along the minus strand of JBCNOX010000411.1, from coordinate 2,067 downwards.
CGCAATTGGCGCAAGCCGTGTATGCGATTGTGATGGCGCTGATGGCCGTCGGTTCGCTGCTGGTCGCGGCGCGCATCTACCGTCATCCTGAGCTATGTTCGCATCCGATGGACAAGGCGGCCTATATTGGCGTCTGCATCCGCCAGGGCATCCTGATCGCTGTCGCAGCCATGACTGTCGTGCTGGCCGGGCGGGCGCCTGGCATGGCCAATTTCGCCTTCATGCTGCTGTTCCTGGTCCGCCCATTGAGCAACGTGCTGACGCGCCGCCTGCGTTAAGCGTAGGCTTGCTTGAACCCTTCCCGGCCGGGGTGCGGAATAGCCTAGAACATGCGCGCCTGGCTGCGCTCGCCCAGCAGGTCGAGCAGCAGTTTCTTGATCGGGGCGGGCAGGGCGGCATCCGCGATGGCACCGGCGTCCAGCCACAGGTGGCGGCCTTCCCCAGCAAGACCGGCGCGGCTTGAAAGCGTGACCAGCAAGGGGTGGATGTGCAGCTTGTAATGGGTGAACACGTGCACCACCGGCAGCAGGCGTTCCAGCGATTCCATCGCGCCAAACGGCTGCACCGCAGCCGCTACGGCGGCGTCGCCAGGCACGTCGGCCTGTGCGTCGAGGGCAGTGTGGCCCGCCAGTTCGGGCAGCGACAGCAGGCCGCCCCAGATACCCGTTGCCGGGCGCTGTTCCAGCAGCACCTGGCCGCGATCGACCAGCAGCAGCATATGCGCCGACTTTTCCGGCGTGGCTTTCTTTGGCTTGCGCACCGGCAGTTCGGCGGTGCGGCCGGTAGCGAAAGCGACGCAGCGGGCCTGCATCGGGCAGCGCTGGCAGGACGGGCTGCTGCGCGTGCACAGCGTGGCACCCATGTCCATCAAGCCTTGCGTGTAAGCCTCGATGTCTGCGGCAGGCGCCAGTGCCTCGGCGCGCGCCCACATCGCTTCTTCCGTCTTGCGCTCGCCGGGATAGGTGTCGATGCCGAACACGCGCGCGAACAAGCGTTTCACATTGCCATCCATGATGGCGGCGCGGCGGCCGGCGGAAAACGCCGCAATGGCGGCTGCCGTGGAACGGCCGATGCCTGGCAGCTCGGCCAGCAGGGCAGGGTCGGAAGGGAAGACGCCGCCATATTCGTCCACCACGCGCTGCGCGCATTTATGCAGGTTGCGCGCGCGGGTGTAATAGCCCAGACCGGCCCACTGCGCCATCACGTCTTCAACGGGAGCGGCAGCGAGCGAAGCGAGGGTGGGGAAGCGCTCCAGGAAGCGCGCGTAATAACCCAGCACCGCCGAAACCTGCGTCTGCTGCAGCATGATTTCGGACAGCCACACCAGGTAGGCGTCGCGGGTGTTCTGCCACGGCAGGTCGTGGCGGCCATGTTCCTTTTGCCACGCAACCAGCGTGGCGGCAAAGCTGGGGTCTTCGTACTGCAATTACGCCGCTGCCTCCAGCACGACATGCTCGGCCGAGATGGCATCGCTGATGGCCGCGGCCAGCGCGGCCAGCTTGGCTTTCTGCGCCTCCAGCTCGGCCTGGGTGGTCTCGAAGGCCTCGATCTTCTGCTCCAGCGTTTCGGTCGCGTCGTGGATGCGCGCGATCGATTGCTGGCGGTGCTTCAACTGTTCCTTGTGCTGGCGGATCTGCGCCTCCAGCGGCGCCATGATCACCTTCAGCCAGGCATCGGTATCGGCATTGGCCGCCTTGAAGCAGCGCTTGACGGCCGAGGCCACGGAATCGAAGAAGCGCTCCATCAGCACCACGCGCGAGGTGGTCAGCATCACCGCGGTACCGAACTGCTTCTCGTAGATGCCGTAGGCTTCGTTGATTTCGTCGCGGTACTTGGCCAGCGAGAAGGCCATCGGCATCGGCAGCGTCAGGCCATGCTCCGCCGAGAACTTCTTGTACATGGTTTCCATCATGCTGCGGATTTCTTCGATCTTGCGCTCGGACTCATCCAGGTTGGCGTGGATGCTGTCGAAGTACACCTTGATCGCATCGCGCAGGCCGGTGGTGAAGCGGCTGTTCTGCATTTCCGAACGCGCCTTGATCAGGTTGTCGCGCAGGATGCCCATGC
>JBCNOX010000410.1:0-5180 GCA_039593645.1 Pseudoduganella sp. | reverse complement strand
TGTTATACACGGACAGTGCGGCGGTCAGCACCACCACGTTCAGGATGTTCGCCACCCAGTTGGAGTTCAGGGCGTGGAAGATCATCACGAACGGGCTGCCGCCGGTGACGACTTTCTCCCATGGGTAAAGCGACAGCAGCACGCCCAGCGCGCCGACATAAAAGATTAGGATACGGTAGATGGCCTGGTTGGTCGCCTTGGGAATGGTTTCGGATGGGTTGCTGGCTTCCGCGGCGGTAATGCCCACCAGTTCCAGGCCGCCGTAGGAGAACATGATGACGGCCATCGCCATGACCAGCCCCGAGAAGCCGTTCGGGAAGAAGCCGCCGTGCTGCCACAGGTTGGCCACCGACGCTTCCGGGCCGGCATTGCCGGATACCAGCAGGTAGCCGCCATACACGATCATGCCGACCACCGCTACCACCTTGATGATGGCAAACCAGAATTCCATCTCGCCGTATGCGCGCACGTTGGCCAGGCTGATGGCGTTAATGATCAGGAAGAAGGCGAGGGCGCTGACCCAGGTCGGAATGCCCGGCCACCAGTACTGGACGTAAATGCCGACCGCCGTCAGTTCGGCCATGCTGACCAGCACATACAGCACCCAGTAGTTCCAGCCCGACATGAAGCCGGCCATGTGGCCGCAGTATTTGTCGGCAAAGTAGCTGAACGAACCCGCGACCGGCTCGTCGACCACCATCTCGCCCAACTGGCGCATGATGAGGAAGGCAATGAAGCCGGCCACCGCGTAGCCAAGCAGCACGGAAGGCCCGGCCAGCTTGATGGTGTCCGCAATGCCCATGAAAAGGCCCGTGCCAATGGCGCCGCCCAGCGCAATCAGCTGGATATGGCGGCTTTTCAGGCCCCGTTTCAGTTCTGTCATGTATGGCGTCCCGGTTTCGAAATGGTCAAAGGCCCTGATTCTACATCCTCGCAAGGCAAGAATGTCATTTCTGCACTGCCGCAATTCTCGTCACTTCTCTTTGACCTGGATCAAATATTTTGCCCGGCGCCTTGGATATGCTGCAAATATGCTCACACTTAAATTTCTTGGTGCCACCGGCACCGTCACCGGCTCCAAATACCTGTTGCGCAACGGCGACGCACAGGTACTGGTGGATTGCGGCCTGTTCCAAGGTTATAAGCAGCTGCGCCTGCGGAATTGGGAAGCCTTTCCGGTGCCGCCGGATGCCATCAGCAGCGTGGTGCTGACCCATGCCCACCTCGATCACAGTGGCTTCCTGCCGGTGCTGGTCAGCGCCGGATTCCGCGGCAAGGTGTACTGCACGGAGGCGACGCGCGACTTGTGCCGCATCCTGCTGCCCGACTCGGGCCGGCTGCTGGAAGAAGAGGCGCTGTATGCGAACCGCCACAACTTCTCCAAGCACAAGCCGGCCTTGCCCCTGTATTCCGAAGCCGACGCGCTGCGCGCGCTGGAGCACCTGGAAGTGGTGCCGGTCGGCCATGAGTTCTCGCCGGCGCCGGGCATGCTGGCGCGCTTCCAGCTGGCGGGGCATATCCTGGGAGCCGCTTCGGTATCGGTACGCTGTGCTGGCCGCACCGTGATGTTTTCGGGCGACGTGGGACGGCCGAACGACCCGATCATGCGGCCGCCGACTGTTCTGGGGAAATGCGATTACCTGATAGTGGAGTCGACGTATGGCGACCGCCGCCACGACCCGTCCGACCCGAGCGGCAAGCTGGCCGACATCATCAGCAAGACAGCCGCACGCGGCGGCGTCACCGTGATCCCGTCGTTTGCCGTAGGGCGGGCGCAGGAACTGCTGTATGAAATCTGGAAGCTTAAAGAGGCAGGCGCGATCCCGGTTGCCCTGCCCATTTACCTGAACAGCCCGATGGCAGTGGATGCGACCCGGCTCTACATCAAGCACCAGGGCCAGCACCGGCTGGACGAACGCAGCTGCCACGCCTTGGGCCACGTGGCGCACATCGTCAACAGCGTGGAAGAATCGATGGCACTGAACCGGCGCCAGACGCCCATGGTGATCATCGCCGCCAGCGGCATGGCTACCGGCGGCCGCGTGCTGCATCACCTGAAAGCCTTTGCCGGCGATTCGCGCAACACCATCCTGTTTGCCGGCTTCCAGGCGGCGGGGACGCGCGGCGCCCGCATGCTGGCCGGCGAAACCTCGGTCAAGATCCACGGCGAGTATTACCCGGTGCGGGCGAAAATTGAACTGATCGGCAACCTGTCGGCCCATGCCGACGCCGATGAAATCCTTGGCTGGCTGTCGCATTCCTCGGCAACGCCCCGCCAGGTGTTCGTCACGCATGGCGAGCCGGCGGCGGCCGACACGCTCCGCTTGCGCATTACGGAACAGCTTCAATGGCCGTGCCGGGTACCGGAGTACCTGGAAGAGGTGGAGCTGGAGTAGCGGATGCCATGGCGGCCTTGCTGGAAATCTCGCGCGCCGCGGCATGCGGCGCCCTGCTGGCCGCAGCGCTGACCGCATGGCTGATGTTCCGCCGTGTGACGGGGATCGCCAGGCTGCTGCGCCAGCGCATGCGCAGCGCCGCGGCACGCGAACACCTGGTGGCCAAGGTGTTCGATGCGACCTCCGAAGGCATCCTGGTAGTCAACCGCGAGATGCGCATCGTGGAAGCCAACCGCGCCTTTGCCGCCATGAGCGGTTATGCGCGCCATGAACTGGTGGGCCAGCATCCGCGCATCATGCAGTCCGGCAGGCAGGATGCGGAATTCTACAAGTCGATGTGGCAAGGCTTGCTGGGCACTGGCCAGTGGCAAGGCAAAGTGTGGGACAAGCGCTCCGATGGCAGCCTGTTCGCGGCCCACCTTACGCTGAGTGCCGTGCGGGACGAGTACGGGAAGGTGCAGCACTATTTCGGCCTGTTCACCGACATTACCGAAGAGTGCGCGCGCCAGGAGGAGATCGAGAAGATGGCCTTCATGGACCCGCTCACGCGCCTGCCGAACCGCCGCCTGATGGAGGACCGCCTGCAGCAGGCACTGGCCTTTGCGGCGCGCACGGAAAAACTGGTGGCGGTCTGTATGATGGACCTGGATGGCTTCAAGAGCGTCAACGATACCTTCGGCCACGAGGCCGGTGATGCAGTGCTGGTCGAAGTGGCGGGGCGCCTGCAGCAAGTGGTCCGGGCCAACGATACAGTGGCGCGGCTGGGCGGCGACGAATTCGTGCTGCTGCTGGCCGGCCTGAACGATGTTGGCGAGGCCGAGGAAATCCTGGAACGTGCGCTGGCGGCCGTGCGTTCGCCGGTGCGGCTGGCCGGCGAACAGCCGGCTTTCGTATCGGCCAGCATCGGGCTGGCGGTGTTCCCGCACGACGCGCAGCTGGCGGACGACCTGCTGCGGCGCAGCGATGCGGCCATGTATGCCGCCAAGCGGCAGGGACGCGATCGCTGCAAGCGGGCGCAGGCCCGCTGCTGAAACTTACAGGCTTTCCTGCACGATGCGGCCGTTCAGCGGCTGCACCGGGCGGGCATTGTGCTTGTAGACCTGGGCGAAGCGCTTCAACTGCGCGTCCGACATTTCAACCGGCGTTTTCAGCACGAACCAGTTCACTTCTTCGCTGCATGGAGGCGTGGTCAGCGAGCCGGCAAAGTTGTAATAGCCCTGGGTGGCCGGCAGCAGCTTGCCGATGTCGATGTTCACGCCGGCCACTTCCTGCGCTTCGCCTTTTTCCTTCGGCAGGGCGTCCCACAGGGTTTGCACCAGCGGGTTCTCGGCGCCTTTCTGGAACAGCACCGCTACCACGGCCAGCTTGCCTTCCGCGTTCTTGTGCACCAGGTGCGCCACCATGGGGTAGCTGCGGCCGTTGATCTTTTCTTCGCTTGGCTTGTGGAAGTGGAACTGCAGCAGGTCATAGCGCTTGCCATCGATGGTGACGCTGCTGCCGGCGGCGTAATTCACCTGGATGGTGTGGCCGTTGTCCAGGATTTTCAGCGGGGACGGGCTGTAGGCGAATTCCAGCGGCGGCAGCTTGGCCTTGCTGGTCTTGCGAATGTCGATCGGCGATTGATTGTGGCCCAGCTTGCAGGTGCTGAAATCCTGTTCCAGCTTGCCCCAGTTCTGCGGTCCGGTGGCGCCATCATAGCTCCAGTGTGCCGGTTTGTTCTCGGCGATGGCAGCTGCCGGCAGCAGGGCGGCGCAGAGCAGGAAGGAGAGGGTACGTTTCACTGCGAGGTCCTTTCAGGGTTATTCGCCGCCAGTTCCAGGCGGCGCAAGAATTTTTCGGGTGGCTGGTAGCCGATGATGCGCGCCTGAGGCACTTCATTCCCGCCGGCGTCGAACATTACGATGCCGGGCGGCCCGAAAAGGCTGAAGCGCTTCATCAGGGCGCGGTCTTCTTCGCTGTTGGCCGTGACATCAGCCTGCAGCAGGTGCATGTCCCGCATGGCGGCTTGTACGCGCGTGTCGGTAAAGGTAAGTCGTTCCATTTCCTTGCATGAGACACACCAATCGGCGTAGAAGTCCAGCATGACAGGTTTCCTTGCGCTCGCCAGGGCCTGGTCAAGATCGGCGACGCTGCGCACGCGGGTGAAACGTGGCTCGGCATTGTGTGCCTGGCTGGAGTCCGCGGCGGCAATGGTAGCACCGTTCGCGCCGCTCCGCAGGTGCGCCAGCGGCTGCAGTACGTCGCGTCCCGAGCTGGCGGCGCCCACCAGTTCGAACAGGCCTGCAAGCAGCGTCAGGACGCCAAGTGCCTTGGTGGCGTAGGCGCCTGCGCCGGCGCCTTGCGGCACAGCTTCTCCCACGCGCAGGAAGGCTGCGCACAGGATGGCAAACGCGCCCCACAGCGCCATGCTGGCAGTAACCGGGAGCACCGGATTGACCATCCAGATTGCGACGGCAATCAGCAGCAGGCCGAATACTTTCTTCACATGGTTCATCCAGGCGCCGGCCCGCGGCAGCAGGCTGCCGGCGGAGAGGCCGGTCAGCAGCAGCGGCACGCTCATGCCACAGGCCATGGCGAACAGGGCGCCGGCGCCGATCATGGCGTTGCCGGTCTGGCTGATATACAGCAGCGCGCCGGCCAGCGGGCCTGCCACGCAGGGGCCGACGATCAGCGCGGATACGGCGCCCATCGTGAACACCGCCGCCAGGCGGCCGCCGGACAGCTTGCCGCTGGCGGAGCTGAGGCGGGACTGCAGGGCGCTTGGCAGCTGGAGCTGGTAAACGT
>JBCNOX010000041.1:0-17230 GCA_039593645.1 Pseudoduganella sp. | reverse complement strand
CGCCAGGGCCTGATGCTGCGCGCTTCCGATTTGCTGATGATTCCTTTCAGCCTGATGTGGGGCGGCTTCGCCGTGTTCTGGGAATACTCCGTCTTCACCTCCGATGCGCCGCTGCTGTTCCGCCTGTGGGGCATTCCCTTTGTGCTGGTCGGGCTGTACATGGTTGCCGGCCGCTTCGTGGTCGAAGCGTGGCAACGCGCTTACACCGACTACGCGGTGACCGATGAACGCATCATCATCCGCTCCGGCATTTTCCGGCGCCAGATGAAAAGCCTGAACCTGCGCGCGATGGGGGAGTTCTCGCTGACCGAAAACGGCAAGGGCGAAGGCACCATTGTGTTCGGCGTGTCGCCGGCGGGGAATATGTTCAGCGGGCTGGCTTCCTGGCCGGGCGTTGAAGAACTGCCGCGCTTTGACACCATCCCCGAAGCGAGCAAGGTCTACCAGATCATTCGCAACGCGCACTCCGCGGCTCACCACACGCGACCATTCGGGCAACGTCTGGGTTGAGCAGATAGTTGGTGTGCGCGTGGTCCGGGCGCTCCAGCAAGCCAAACCAGGTCGGCGCGTTCGAGACCAGCACATTCACCACGTCCACCCCCAGGCCGGCATAGCGCTCGCGCTCCAGCGTGTAGGTCAGCAGGTCGTTCGGGTCGCTGAACGCGACCACGCTTAGCCGGCGGCTGCCGGTAGTGCGCGGCGAGACCGCCGCACGGCGCTTGAGCAGCACCGCATACAGGCTGTCCGGCGCGCGCATGGATGCAGCCGCCGCAGCCGGCGCGGCGCTGCCGACCTGCTGGTCCGCCAGGGCGAGCAAGGGAATCTGGTTGGCCGCCATGACCAGGTAAGCCAGGCGGTCGATGGTGCGCTGTGCCGCAACGTCCATCTGCAGCAGGGTGTCGAACAGGATCTTGCTGCCAAGGCTGGACGACAGCACCAGCAGCGGCGATCCGGGCGGGGCATCGGCGGTCGCGCGCATAATGGCCCGCGCCATGCTGCGCTGGATGGCGTCGCGCGCAACGCCCTGGTAGACCAGGGCATCCGGGATGCAGTCGTCGAGCAGCTTGTCCTTGGCGCGTGCGTTCAGCCTGGCGCGCTTGGCGGGAAAGCGCGCGCTGAGGTCATAGTCGAGCTGGCGCTTGAGGGGTGTCGTCAGCGGCGACCAGACCAGGGCCTTGATGCGCAACTCGCCCTGGCGCAGCGCGACGGTGCGCTCGACTATTTGAATGCCATCCGCTGCCTCCATGGCGGGCGCCGCGCCGGCCGGGCCTACCGCCCGGGCATTGAGTGCGCGGCCCAAGTGCGCCACCGTTTCGTCGGCCCAGCGCACGTCGTGGGTACACATGCCGTGCACCAGCAGCACGTCGACGCTGTGGCCTGGCGCAGTGCCGACGAAGTCCGCCAGGCCGGGAAAGGCGCCATCCGACTGTGCCGGTCGATAGGGCAGCGAGGTACAGCCGGCGAGCAAAGCGCAAGCCAGCAGGGAAATAAATAGCTTCATGTTCGCCTCCATAAAGGCCCATGATCGGGGCAGATCGCAACACCTGCTTTGCGCCAGCGTAAAACTGGCAACTTTGGGGACCCGAGCCTAACATGAAGCATGACCAGCAAACGCCCGATCGAGCGCCTGCCCGTGCTGTATTGCGAGCCGGAGGCGCTACCCCCACTGCCGCCGCACCTTCGCACCCCCGGCCAGCCAGGCTACCCGCAGGCGCGCGAGCTGGAACGGCTGCGCCGCAAGCACGTGGCGCGCGTTCGGCAACTCAGCCGCAAGTAATCACAGTTCGATCACGCGCGCGCCACGGTCATGGCTGCGCACAAACTTCTCTATCTCATCCACCGTGACGGTATCGAAATGGCCGCGTATGCGCGGACCGGTCGGATGGTCGTCGAAGGCGACGTTGGCACGGAACAGGCGAGCACCGACGCGTGAACCCAGTCCTATGTCGATGCCGGACGGGCGAAAGCCCACTTCGTTCAGCCACTTCTGCGCCTCGGCGCGGGTTTCCACCCTGCCTGGGGCGGCACTGGCGGCGGCCAATGTCTCCAGCACCCACTGGTTGGAATTCTGGTAGCGGGTCGACCAGGCATAAGAGAGCATGCTGTACTTCGGTTCATGCAGGCGCTTTGGGGTGCGCGAAGCCAGCACCTGCGCCAGCCGTTGCTGCACTTCCGGCGAAGGCAGGATCAGCTGCGATTGGTATTGATACAGGCCGCTCAGGAAGAAGTTGCCCAGGCCATCGTTGTACAGCGCGGAATGCGCGGTGCCGCAGTCGTTCAGCAACTGCACCACCACCCAGCGGCCGGCAGGGTGATCGCGCCACGCCAGGCCGACGTGCGAGTAACGCAGGCCATACTTCGACAGGTCCTGTCCCGCGCGGGCGATGATCGCCACTTGTGCGCCGCTGTCATCGAGCTTGCGCATGCTGCGCTGGGCCAGGTCCAGCGAGCGTTCCACCTCGTCCACCGACATCGGCTTGTGTTCGCAGTGCTGGCCCGCATGGGCTGTGCCTGCCATTGCGCAGGCCAGCGAAAAAGCAAGGAGCAAGCGCTTCATGGTTTAGCTCACGCGGCTATGGTGCAGCAGGGCCTTGCCCATTTCGTTCGGGATGAAGGCGATCACCTTTCCCGATACCACCAGCGCATGGCCGGCCGACATGGCTACCGCGCTGACCGCGGTGCCGGCCGCCACGGAAACGCCCTCCAGTGCCTTGCCGCTGAATTCCACAGTGGCCTTGCTGCCGTCGCCCACCGCTTTCAGTACCACCACGACACCGTCGCCGATCACTTCGACGGATTCGACTACCAGCGAACCGCCGGCAAATACGGTGAGCACCGAACCTGCCACCACGACGGCCGACAGGCCGCCAACGCCCTTGCTCAAGGTTTCCGAACCATCCGCCGCCTGGCTGCTGGCGCAAGCGACAGCGAGCAGGGCGGCGATCAGGGTGCGTTTCATTTTTCGCTCCACGGGTTAAAGGAGTGGCCATCTTGCTGCGCAACTTGAGGCGGATCAATCGCGAAGGCGCACTGTAGCGCCAACCCATGCTGGTGGTATCATTATTCGATACTTTTTTGCCAAGGAATTATGCATGTCCAACGTCATCCGCCTGGTCGACGCACTGAAACGCCAGCTCAAGGCGCGCGGCATCACCTACGCCGCCCTCGGGCAGAAAATCGGCCTTTCCGAACCGAGCATCAAGCGCATGTTCGCGGCCCGCAATTTCACGCTCGACCGGCTGGAGCAGGTGCTGGCCGTGCTGGAGATGGACTTCGCCGAACTGGCACAGGCCAGCGCCGACACGCCGCAACTGATCTCGCAGCTCACCTATGCGCAGGAAAAGGAAATCATCAGCGATACCAAGCTGCTGGTGGTGGCCGTGCTGGCGCTGAACCAAGTCCCGATCGAAGAAGTGGTGGCCAACTACAAGATCAGCGCGGCCGAAGCGACCGCCTGCCTGCTAAGGCTCGACAAGATCGGCTTCCTGATGCTCAAGCCGAACAACAAGGTCAAGCTGCTGGTTTCGCGCACCTTCAGCTGGCTGCCGAATGGACCGATCCAGGGCTTCTTCCGCGACGAGGCCTACCAGGATTATTTCGACAGCCGATTCGACGGCCATCATGAAGTGCAGCGGCTGGTGAGTGTGATGCTGTCGCAGCAATCGACGCGCGCCTTGCTGGATCGTTTGAAGCAGGTGGCAGACGAATTCTCGCTGCAGCACCAGGATGATGCGCGGCTGCCGTGGGAACAGCGCCGCGCGGTGACCATCATGCTGGCAGCGCGCCCGTGGATACCGAAGGCATTCAGGGCGCTGCTGCGCTGAGGAAGGCTTAGAAGTTGCGCAGGGTGCGCAGGATTGGCTGTAGCACGTCCGCACCCAGCTTGGCGGAACGGGCGCCGTTCCAGCCAACCAGTTCGTCCGGATCGTTGGCGTTGTCCTTGAACGGCAGTTCCAGGGTCAGCGACAGGCAGCCGAACAGGTGGGTGATGTGCGGCGAACCCATGGTCAGCACTTCCGGCGTGTATGGCGAGTCAGGGTAGCCATGCTCGGACTGGAAGTCTGGCGATGCCAGCTTGAAGTCGGCGATGAACTTGTCCTGCGCAGCCTTCTGCTCTTTGGTGAAGTTCGGCAGGGCGTCGCTGCCGGCCACGAAGACGTACGGCAGGCCTTCGTCGCCGTGCACGTCCAGGAACAGGTCGCAGCCGATTTCCTTCATCTTCTGCTTGACCAGGAAGACCTCCGGCGAACGCTCCATGGTTGGCTCGTTCCACTCACGGTTCAGGTTTGCGCCGGCCGCGTTGGTACGCAGGTTGCCGCGCACGGAGCCGTCCGGGTTCATGTTCGGCACGATGTAGAAGCAGGCGTCCTGCAGGCACTGGCGGGCGTATGGATTGGCCGCGTCGAGCAGGGCTTCGATCATGCCTTCCACAAACCATTCAGCCATGGTTTCGCCCGGGTGCTGGCGCGCGATGACCCACACCTTTTTCTCAGCATCCTGGTCGCCGATGACCAGCAGGTTCATGTCGCGGCCTTCCACGGTGCTGCCGAGGTCGACCAGTTCGGCCAGCGGGTGCAGCTGGGCGGAGTCCAGCAGGGACAGGTGGCGCTCCCACGAATACGGCTCGAAGTAAGCGTAGTAGACCGAATCGTGTTCCGGCGCGTGCTCGATGGTCATCACTTCGCCATCGAAGGAAGTAGGGACGCGGAACCAGTTGTCGCGGTCGTAGGAAGCGACAGCGTTATAGCCCTTCCAGCCTTCCGCGTAGGCAGCCTTGCCAGCGTTCAGGAAGCGGATGGTCAGCGGCACGGCCTGCGCGCCCTGGACACGGAAATAGAACCACTGGATGATGTCCGCGTGGGAATCCTTGCGGATATTGACGTCGATATCGCCAGCGGAGGTAACGCTGACCACATCGATGGCGCCAGCATCGAACTGGCTGCTGATCTTGATAGACATTGTGTGTCCTGTCGGAAAAATAAAGCGCTGCGCGCGAAGCCCGACATGATACACCAGCCCCTACTGGAGGCTGCCGAAGCGTTGGTGGAAGCTGGATTCGGGTTGCGGGGCGCTGGGGTCTTCGCGGCGCAGGACGGTGAGGATGTGCTGCTCGGCAGGGGCGCTGAGCTCGCGGTAGAGCTGGCTCGCCAGTTCGTAGGCGCGGGCGCCGGGCCAGGGTTCGGGCAGCAGTTCGATCGGCAGTTGCGGGTCGTGCAGTTGCACGCGGCGGTAGGCGTGGATCAGCAGGGTGCGCAGCACGAAAGCTTGCTCGGGTTCGATCTCGCCGGCATCAACCAGCAGGCCGGGCAATGCGCTGAAGGTGGCGACAAACTTCTGGTAGCCGGCCGCCACTTCGCTGAGGTCCCAGCCTTCGGCGACCATTTCTCCCAGCGGCCGCGCGCGCAGGCCGGGCACTTCGCTGGCCTGCACCACATACACTTTCTGCAGCAGGCCAAGGCGCGACAGCAGCGCCTCCAGCGCTTCCATATCCCCGGCGGGATGGCCTGCAATGCCGGGCGCAATCACGCTATAACCTTCCCACAGCAGCTCCTTGCGCAGCTGGCCGCGCGCCGGGGCGTCCAGGCCATCAGCCGCCAGCACCAGGGTCCATTGGCCATTCCAGTGCACGTTCAGCGGCGCATAGATGCGGCGGAAGGCGCGGCTGAAGCGGCGCATGGCGTCGGGCGTGATGGCGTAGCTGCTGCGGCGGCCGTCGCGCTGGGCGCCCAGCCAGCCTTCCTGCGCCAGCCGGAACACGGAGGTGCGCAACAGGCGGTCGTTCACACCGAAGGGGGCCAGCAATTCGATCAGGCTGCCGGTCCACACCATGCCCCCGTGCGGCACGATGGCGTCGCCAAAGATGGTCATCACCAGCGATTTGGAGCGCGGCGGGTCGCTGGCCAGGAATTCTTCGATCCAACCATTGATTTTCTGGTTTTTTTGCATAGACCGATTTTATACACTGTCATTGATCTAGATACAGAATTTTTAAATGACACACAAAATTCGTTTGCAAAGCCGTTTTTGTATCGTATTATGAAGCTATCCCGAACAAGGAGGCCCTCCTTATGTACGCACAAATGGTGGAAACCGGCCTGAAAAAGGTCCAGACCGCAGAAGATATGGACGCGCAGGAGCGCGAATTCCAGGCGCGCATCGACGCCGGCGTGAAGATCGAGCCGAAGGATTGGATGCCGGAGGCTTACCGCAAGACCCTGATCCGCCAGATCTCACAGCACGCCCACTCCGAAATCGTCGGCCAATTGCCTGAAGGTAACTGGGTGACCCGCGCGCCGACCCTGAAGCGCAAGTCGATCCTGCTGGCCAAGATCCAGGACGAAGCGGGCCATGGCCTCTACCTGTACAGCGCCGCCGAAACCCTGGGCGTGTCGCGCGACGAACTGCTGGCGGCCCTGCATAGCGGCAAAGCCAAGTACTCGTCCATCTTCAATTACCCGACCCTGAGCTGGGCCGACATGGGCGCCATCGGCTGGCTGGTGGACGGCTCGGCCATCATCAACCAGATCCCGCTGTGCCGCTGCTCCTACGGTCCGTATTCGCGCGCCATGATCCGCGTCTGCAAGGAGGAGTCCTTCCACGCGCGCCAGGGCTACGACATCATGATGTCGCTGGCCAAGGGCACGCCGGAGCAGAAGGCGATGGCGCAGGATGCGCTGAACCGCTGGTGGTGGCCTTCGCTGATGATGTTTGGCCCGTCCGATGCTGCTTCCGTCAACAGCGCACAGTCCGCGCAGTGGCGCATCAAGCTGTTCTCCAACGATGAACTGCGCCAGCGCATGGTCGACCAGACTGTGCCGCAGGCGGAATTCCTGGGCCTGACCATCCCCGATCCGGACCTGAAATGGAACGAGGAGCGCGGCTCCTACGACTTCGGCGAAATCGACTGGGAAGAATTCCACCAGGTCCTGAAGGGCAACGGCCCTTGCAACCGCGAACGCCTGCGCACCCGCGTCAAGGCCTACGAAGACGGCGCATGGTTCCGCGACGCGCTGGTGGCCTACGCCGACAAACACAATAAGGAGCAGGCTGCGGCCTGAGAGGAGACAAGATGAGCAAAGAATGGCCACTGTGGGAAGTCTTCATTCGCAGCCAGCACGGCCTGGCGCACAAGCATGTGGGCAGCCTGCACGCCCCGGATGCGGAGATGGCAATCAACAACGCGCGCGACGTCTACACGCGCCGCAATGAAGGCGTGAGCATCTGGGTGGTGCGTGCCGCCGATATCGTCGCCAGCGCGCCGGCCGACAAGGGCCCGCTGTTCGAACCGTCCAACAGCAAGGTGTATCGCCACCCGACCTTCTTCCCGATGCCGGAAGAAGTGAAGAACCTGTAAGGCGCGCTCCATGGATAACAAGGTCAATTACCTGCTGCGCCTGGGCGACAACGCCATGGTGCTGAGCCAGCGCCTGTGCGAATTGTGCGGCAAGGGCCCGGCGCTGGAAGAGGACATGGCGCTGTCCAATGTGTCGCTGGACCTGCTGGGCCAGACCCGCATGTGGTACACCTACGCCGCCGAACTGGAAGGCGCGGGCCGCGACGAGGACAAGCTGGCCTACCTGCGCGATGCGCACGATTACAAGAACGTACTGCTGGTTGAACAGCCGAACGGGAACTATGCGCACACCCTGGTGCGACAGTTCTTCTTCGATACCTGGCACTATTTCCTGATCGGCGCCCTGACCAGAAGCAGCGACCAGCGCATTGCGGAAATCGCCGAGAAATCGCTGAAGGAAGTGACTTACCACCTGCGCCGCAGCGGCGACCTGGTGGTGCGCCTGGGCGATGGCACTGATGTCTCCCACCAATTCACCCAGACCGCGGTCGATGAGCTGTGGATGTACACCGGCGAAGTGTTCAACTACGACGCGGTGGACGAGGCCATGGTGGCGGAAGGCGTTGCGCCGCCCGCTGCCATGCTGCGTGAGCAGTGGCTGTCTCACGTGTCCGACATCCTCGGCGAGGCGACGCTGACCATGCCGCCGGCAGATGCCTGGATGCAGAAGGGCGGCAAGCAGGGGCGCCACACCGAGCACCTGGGCTACCTGTTGGCCGAGATGCAGTTCCTGCAGCGCGCTTACCCGGGTTCGGAATGGTGATGGACGAGGCGCGTGTCTGGTCGCTGCTGGAGCAGGTGTCCGATCCGGAAATTCCCGTGATTTCCGTGGTGGACCTTGGCATCGTGCGCGATGTGCAGGTCACCGGCGCATCGTCGTGCGCGGTCACCATCACGCCGACTTATTCCGGCTGCCCGGCCATGCAGGTCATTGCCGACGCGGTGCAGGGGGCCCTCCAGGACGCCGGCATTAAGCAGGTCGACATCATTACGCGCCTGTCGCCGGCCTGGACCACGGACTGGATGAGCGACTCCGGCAAGGCCAAGCTGAAAGGCTACGGCATTGCACCGCCAGCGCAGAAAGTGGTCGACATCAGCGGACTGCGCTCGCCGCGTCCTGCTTCCGCGCCGCTCGACCCGCTGAGGGCTGGCATTGCGCGCGGCGCGGTGCCTGCACCAAAGGTTATTTGCCCGCACTGCGGCTCCAGCCACACCGAAATCACCAGCCAGTTCGGCTCCACGCCATGCAAGGCGCTGTACAAGTGCCTCGATTGCCGCGAGCCCTTCGACTACTTCAAGTGCCACTGACAACATGAGCAAATTCTATCCACTGTCCGTCGCCAAGGTGCAGCAGGAAACCCGCGACTGCATCGCCGTCACCTTCGCCGTGCCTGCCGAACTGCAGGAAAGCTTCAAGTACCAGCAAGGCCAGCACCTGACTCTGCGCGCCAACATCAACAACGAGGACCTGCGCCGTTCGTACTCGATCTGCTCCGCCGTGCAGGATGGCGCGCTGCGCGTGGCGATCAAGCGCACGCCGGGCGGCATGTTCTCGACCTGGGCTAATGAGTCTCTGAAGCCCGGCTCTACCATCGAAGTGATGCCGCCGATGGGCCACTTCAACGTACCGCTTGATGCCGCGCAGTCGAAGAATTACCTGGCTTTTGCGGCGGGCAGCGGCATCACCCCGATCCTGTCGATCATCAAGACCACCTTGATGACGGAGCCTGGCAGCCGCTTTACCCTGTTCTACGGCAATCGCGCCTCTTCGTCGGTGATCTTCAAGACGGAGCTGATGGAGCTGAAGGACACTTACCTGGAACGCCTGAACATCGTCTACGTGATGTCGCGCGAGCAGCAGGATATTGAGCTGTTCAACGGCCGCATCACCAAGGAGAAGACAGAGCAGTTCCTGCAGCACTGGATTGATATCAAGGATTACGACACCGCCTTCATCTGCGGCCCGGAGGACATGATGCTTGGCGTCTCCGCTGCCTTGCAGGAGGCGGGCATGCCGAAGTCGAACATCAAGATAGAGCTGTTCGCCGCGAGCATTCCAAAGCACCAGCACAAGCCGCGCGTCCAGGCCGATGCGGCGCCGCACCTGACCGAGGTCACCGTGATCATGGACGGCAATGCGGCTTCGTTCACCATGGAGAAGGACAAGGAATCGATCCTGGATGCCGGCCTGCGCGCGGGACTCGACATGCGCTATTCCTGCAAAGGCGGCGTATGCTCTACCTGCCGCTGCAAGATGGTGGAAGGCAAAGTGGACATGGACGTCAACTACGCGCTGGAAGACTACGAGATTGCACGTGGCTTTGTATTGAGCTGCCAGGCGTTTCCCGTCACTGATAAAGTGGTTATCGATTTCGATCAGGCTGAATAAAGCCGGCACTGCAGTGTCTGACCCGCAGGGTCAGACACTTGACCTGCGACCGCCGCGTACCGGTGTCTGACCCTGCGGGTCAGACACCGGTTTACCGGTTCTAAAGGAGACAAGAATTGAGCTACGAGAACATCAAATTTGAAATCGAAGCAGGCGTCGCCACCCTGACCCTGAACCGCCCCGACAAGCTGAATAGCTTCACCCAGGCCATGCACCTCGAAGTACGCGAAGCGCTGCAACAGCTGCGCGCCGACAAATCCGTCCGCGTGCTGGTCCTGACCGGCGCTGGCCGCGGCTTCTGCGCCGGCCAGGACCTGGGCGACCGCGCGGTAGCCCCAGGCGGCGCCGCCGTCGACCTTGGCGAATCCGTCGAAAAGTTCTACGCCCCGCTGGTGCTGGCGCTGCGCGAACTGCCAATGCCAGTCATCTGCGCGGTGAACGGCGTTGCTGCCGGCGCCGGCGCCAACCTGGCCCTGGCCTGCGACATCGTACTGGCCGCCAAATCGGCAAGCTTCATCGAAGCCTTCTGCAAACTGGGTCTGATTCCGGACACTGGCGGCACCTGGCACCTGCCACGCCTGATCGGCCACGCCCGCGCGACCGGCCTCGCCATGCTGGGCGAAAAACTGTCCGCCGAACGCGCCGAGCAATGGGGCCTGATCTGGAAAGCAGTCCCGGACGAAGAACTGATGAACGAAGCCATGGCCATGGCTCGGCACTTCGCCACCGCCCCGACCAAAGGCCTCGCCTTCACCAAGCACGCCCTGCAAGCCAGCTATGGCAACACCTTGGCCGACCAGCTGAAACTCGAAGGCGAAATGATGCGCGAGCTTGGCTATAGCCACGACTACCGCGAAGGCGTGGACGCCTTCATCAACAAGCGCACTCCAAACTTCAAGGGGGAATAAGCATGGCGGCTCTGGCGAAAGGCAGTGTCGTTGCCGTGATCGGCAGCGGGGCAATGGGTTCTGGCATCGCGCAGGTCGCGGCGGCCGCCGGTTACACGGTGAAGCTGTTCGACACCCGCCCGGAAGCGGTCGAGAAGGCCATTGCCGACATCGGCAAGGTGTATGGCAAGCTGGTTGAAAAGGGCAAGATGTCCGGCGCCGACGCTGACGCCGCGCGTAGCCGCCTGCATGGCGTGGCCGGCCTGGCCGACGTTGCCGACGCAAAGCTGGTGGTCGAAGCCATCGTCGAAAACCTGGACGTCAAGCGCAGCCTGTTCGCCGACCTGGAGGGCATCGTCGGCGATGAAGCCA
This sequence comes from Pseudoduganella sp., assembly GCA_039593645.1. Classification (GTDB taxonomy): domain Bacteria; phylum Pseudomonadota; class Gammaproteobacteria; order Burkholderiales; family Burkholderiaceae_D; genus Rugamonas. The sequence goes on along the minus strand of JBCNOX010000041.1, from coordinate 6,228 downwards.
TCCTCGCCACCAATACTTCTTCGATCTCCGTCACTGCCATCGCCGCCAAGCTGCGCAAGCCTCAACGCCTGGTCGGCATGCATTTCTTCAACCCCGTGCCGCTGATGGCGCTGGTGGAAGTGATCAGCGGCCTCGCGACCGATGCGGCAGTCGCTGAAACCGTGTACGACACGGCTATCGCGTGGGGCAAGAATCCGGTGCACGCCAAATCCACACCCGGCTTCATCGTCAACCGCGTGGCACGTCCTTACTACGCGGAAGGCTGGCGCCTGCTGAACGAGCAGGCTGCCGATGCGGCCACCATCGACGCTGTGATGCGCGAAGGCGGCGGCTTCCGCATGGGGCCTTTTGAGCTGATGGATTTGATCGGCCACGACGTGAACTACTCCGTCACCGAATCCGTATTCCGCGCCTATTACAACGATCCGCGCTTCACGCCGTCCGTGATGCAGCAGGAAATGGTGAACGCCGGCTTCCTGGGCCGCAAGTCGGGCCGCGGCTTCTACGACTACAGCGAAGGCGCCGCTGCGCCGCAGCCGCGTTCCGAAGCGCCGCAGCCATTGCCTGAATACATCGGCTACAGCTTCGAGCCGGGCGACCATACCGCCATCGCGACGATGATCATCGAGCGCCTGAAATCGCGCGGCATTACGGTCACCCGGCGCAACTCAGCTGAAGGCCACCGTTCGTCCGAGGCACCGGCCTTCCACTGCAATGGCGCCGCGATTTACCTGACCGACGGACGCAGCGCCACCCAGCGCGCGCGCGACGACAAGCATGACGACATGGTGGTGTACGACCTGGTGTTCGACTTCAACACCTCGCCGCGCATCGCCATCGCTTGCAGTGATCAGTGCAACCCACGCGCCATGGCATCGGCCATCGGCATGTTCCAGGCGGCCGGCTTTACCGTCACCCGCCTGGACGACGTGCCGGGCCTGGCCGTGATGCGCACCGTTGCCATGCTGGCCAATGAAGCTGCAGATGCAGTCAACCAGGGCGTCTGCAGCGCGCAGGCGGCCGACGTGGCGATGCAGAAGGGCGTCAACTACCCGCGGGGCCCCTTGGCCTGGGCGGACATGGTAGGCGTCAAGCATATCGTTTCGGTGCTGGAGAACCTGGCTGCGAGCTACGGCGAGGACCGCTACCGCGTGTCGCCCTTGCTGCGCCGGCGCGAACAGAGCGGAGCCAGGATCCATGCATAACCCAAAGATGCACCCGCAGGCCCTGGCCGAAGCGGCCGGCGCGGCCATGTTCGCGCGCGACGCCGCCAGCCAGGCCCTCGGCATGAAGTTGGTAGCAATCCGCCCCGGCTATGCGCGTATGACAATGCCTGTGCGGAGCGATATGCTGAACGGGCACCAGACTTGTCACGGCGGCTTTATCTTTGCGTTGGCGGATAGTGCTTTCGCATTTGCGTGCAACAGCCATAACCACACGACGGTTGGCGCGGGCTGCACGATCGACTACCTCGCCCCCGGGCGGATGGATGACTTGCTGACGGCGGAGGCGGTTGAACGCACGCTGGTCGGCAAGACCGGCATCTACGATGTCACCGTCTGCAACCAGGAGGGCAAGATGATCGCCACTTTCCGCGGCAAATCGCACCGCGTAGCCGGAGAGGTGGTTCCAACCCATAGTTAGTTGATGGAGGTAGCATCGTGGTCCAACGCATTCCCGCCCCTTCCGACCTGGAGCCGATCGAGCGCGCCAGCCGTGACGAATTGCAGGCGCTGCAGCTTGAACGCCTGAAATGGTCGCTGATGCACGCTTACGAGAACGTGCCGCATTACCGCCAGGCCTTTGACGAGAAGGGTGTGCACCCGAACGACCTGAAGTCGCTGTCCGACCTGAGCAAATTCCCGTTCACGGACAAGAAGACCCTGCGCGACAACTATCCCTTCGGCCTGTTTGCCGTGCCGCGCGAGAAGGTGGTGCGCGTTCACGCTTCCAGCGGCACCACCGGCAAGCCGACCGTGGTCGGCTACACCGAGCGCGACATTGATATGTGGGCCGACGTGGTGGCGCGTTCCATCCGCGCAGCGGGCGGCCGCGCCGGCGACATGGTGCATGTCTCGTACGGCTACGGCCTGTTCACCGGCGGCCTGGGTGCGCACTATGGCGCCGAACGCCTGGGCTGCACCGTGGTCCCGATGTCGGGCGGCCAGACGGAAAAGCAGGTGCAGCTGATCCAGGACTTCAAGCCATCGATCATCATGGTGACGCCGTCCTACATGCTGAACATCGTGGAAGAATTCCAGCGCCAGGGCCTGGATTGCGCCAAGTCGTCGCTGCAGGTCGGCATCTTCGGCGCCGAACCGTGGACCAACGCCATGCGCGGCGAGATCGAACGGCGCGCCGGCATCGACGCGGTCGATATCTACGGCCTGTCGGAAGTGATCGGACCGGGCGTGGCCAGCGAATGCATCGAGTCGAAGGATGGCCCGGTTATCTGGGAAGACCATTTCTACCCCGAGATCATCGATCCGGAAACCGGCGAAGTGCTGCCGGACGGCGCAGAAGGCGAGCTGGTATTCACTTCCCTCAGCAAGGAAGCGATGCCGGTCATCCGCTACCGCACGCGCGACCTCACGCGCCTGCTGCCGCCGACGTCGCGCGCCATGCGCCGCATCGGCAAGATCACCGGCCGCTCGGACGACATGCTGATCATCCGCGGCGTGAACGTCTTCCCGACCCAGATCGAAGAACAGATCTGCAAGCTGCCCAAGCTGGAACCGCAATACCAATTGGTGGTGACCCGCGACGGCCACCTCGACAAGCTGGAAGTGCTGGTTGAGCTGCGCGCCGGACTGGCCCGCGCCGATGCCGGCGACGTCGCGCGCGAACTGGAACAAAGAATCAAGACCAATGTCGGCGTGAGCACGACCGTCACGCTGGTCGGCGTGGGCGGCATCGAACGCACCGCGACCGGCAAGGCCAAACGAGTAATCGACAAACGACCTAAGGAATAACAATGACCGAAGCATTCATCTGCGACGCCGTTCGCACCCCGTTCGGCCGCTACGGCGGCGCACTGGCAGGCGTGCGCGCCGACGACCTGGCGGCGATCCCGATCGCAGCCCTGATGGCGCGCAACCCTTCCGTCGACTGGAAGCAAGTGGACGATGTCTACTACGGCTGCGCCAACGGCGCCGGTGAAGACAACCGTAACGTGGGCCGCATGGCTGGCCTGCTGGCCGGCTTGCCTGTGGAAGTGCCGGGCAATACCATCAATCGCCTGTGCGGCTCCTCGCTGGATGCGGTAGGCATCGCGGCGCGCGCCATCAAGTCGGGCGAAGCGCAGCTGGTGATTGCGGGCGGCGTGGAAAGCATGACCCGCGCACCGTTCGTGATGGGCAAGGCCGATAGCGCTTTCTCGCGCAGTGCGAAAATCGAAGACACCACCATTGGCTGGCGTTTCGTCAACCCGCTGATGAAGGCGCAGTACGGCATCGACTCGATGCCGGAGACGGCGGAGAACGTGGCCGAGCAATGGGCCGTGGCGCGCGCCGACCAGGATGCCTTCGCCATCCGCAGCCAGCAGCGCTGGGCTGCCGCCAACGCGGCTGGTTTCTTCAAGGGCGAGATCGTGCCGGTCACCATTCCGCAGAAAAAAGGCGAGCCGAAAGTGATCGACACCGACGAGCATCCGCGTCCGGACACCACCCTTGAGGCGCTGGCCAAGCTGAAAGGCGTGGTCAAGCCGGACGGCACGGTTACCGCAGGCAATGCATCGGGCGTCAATGACGGCGCCTGCGCGCTGCTGCTGGCCTCTGCCGCGGCGGTCGACAAGTTCGGCCTCAAGCCGCGCGCCAAGGTGCTGGGCATGGCAACCGCCGGCCTGGCGCCGCGCATCATGGGCTTCGGCCCCTCGCCGGCCAGCAAGAAGCTGCTGGCGCAGTTGGGCATGACCATCGAGCAGATGGATGTGATTGAGCTGAATGAAGCCTTTGCCGCACAGGGCCTGGCTGTGACCCGCGATCTGGGCCTGAAGGACGACGATGCCCGCGTCAACCCGAATGGCGGCGCGATTGCGATCGGCCACCCGCTCGGCGCTTCGGGCGCACGCCTGGTGACCACGGCCCTGAACCAGCTCGAACGTACCGGCGGCCGCTACGCGCTGTGCACCATGTGCATCGGCGTCGGCCAGGGCATCGCCCTCGTGATCGAACGGGTCTGATCATGCCCTGCTACGAAATCAATGGTGTGCGGCCGGTGGTGCATCCGACCGCTTATGTGCACCCGACCGCGGTGCTGATCGGCGACGTGATCGTCGGCCCGCGCTGCTATGTGGCGCCGCTGGCATCGCTGCGCGGCGACTTCGGGCGCCTGATCCTGGAAGAGGGCGCCAATGTGCAGGATACCTGCGTGATGCACGGCTTCCCGGGCGGCGATACGGTCGTGGAGCAGGATGGCCATATCGGCCACGGCGCCGTGCTGCACGGCTGCCGCATCGGCCGCAATGCCCTGGTGGGCATGAACGCGGTGGTGATGGATAACGCGGTGGTGGGCGCCGAGAGCATCGTCGGCGCCGCGGCCTTCGTCAAAGCCGGCATGCAAATCCCGCCGCGCAGCATGGTGGTCGGCGCGCCGGCCAAGATCCTGCGCCAGGTCAGCGACAGCGAGATCGCTTGGAAAACGCTCGGCACCGGCCAATATCACGAACTGGCCGTGCGCTCGATGCAGACGATGGTGGAGTGCCAACCCGACAGCGAAGCGGCGCCTGGCCGCCAGCGCATGCAATGGGACACTTCGCTGCCGATGCACCTGCACAAGCAAGCATTCGACAATAAACAGTAAATCGGAGACTACAAATGGTACACACCCTGCAAAGCTTCATCGGCGGCCGCTGGCAAGGCAAGGAAGCCGCCACCGCGCTGCACAGCGCCCTGGACAACCGCGTCATCTATCACACCCATGCCGAGCAGATCGACTTTGCCGAAGCCGTGCACTACGGCCGCAAGACCGGCATCCCGGCCCTGATGAAGCTGGACTTCCAGACCCGCGCCCAGCGCCTGAAAGCCCTGGCGATGTACCTGATGGAGCGCAAGGAAGAGCTGTATGCGATCTCGCACCTGACCGGCGCGACTCGCCCGGATAGCTGGGTCGACGTGGAAGGCGGCATCGGTACCCTGTTCGCCTACGCCAGCATGGGCAGCCGTGAGCTGCCGTCGTCGAACGTGCTGCATGAAGGCCCGGCCATGGCGCTGGGCAAGCGTGGCGGCTTCTCCGGCACCCACATCCTGGTGCCGCGCGGCGGCATCGCTGTGCACATCAATGCCTTCAACTTCCCGATCTGGGGCCTGCTGGAGAAGTTCGCGCCTTCTTTCCTGGCTGCCATGCCGTGCATCGGCAAGCCGGCCAGCGCAACTTCCTACCTGACCGAAGCCCTGATCCGCATGATCAACGACTCGGGCCTGCTGCCGGAAGGCGCGCTGCAACTGGTGATCGGCAGCACCGGCGACCTGCTGGACCGCCTCGGCGGCGCCGACGTGGTGACCTTCACCGGTTCCGCCGACACGGCCGCCAAGCTGCGCTCCAACCGCAACCTGATTGCCAACTCCGTGCCGTTCACCGCTGAAGCGGATTCGCTGAACTGTGCAATCCTGGCGCCGGACGTTACGCCAGACGATCCCGAATTCGACCTGTTCGTGAAGGAAGTACAGCGAGAAATGACTACCAAGGCGGGCCAGAAATGTACCGCCGTGCGCCGTATCATCGTGCCGCGCCAGCATGCCGACGCGGTGGCTGAGAAGTTGCGCGAGCGCCTGGCCAAGGTGGTGGTGGGCGACCCGTCGGTGGAAGGCGTGCGCATGGGCGCGCTGGCCTCGAAAGACCAGCAGCGCGACGTGGCCGAGCGCGTGGCGCAGCTGGCGCAGGGCAATGAGATCCTGTTCGGCGGCGCCGGTGCATTGAAGCTGGTGGGCGAGGGTGTCGAGAACGGCGCCTTCTTCTCGCCGACCCTGCTGCTGTGCCGCAATGCATTGAGCAACGATGCCGTGCACGACGTTGAAGCCTTCGGCCCGGTCAGCACGATGATGACTTACGACTCCATCGACGAAGCGCTGGAGCTGGCTGCGCGCGGCAAAGGTTCGCTGGTGTCCACCCTGGTGACCAAGGACCCCGCGACCGCCGCCTATGCGGTGCCGATTGCCGCTGCCTCGCATGGCCGCGTGCACGTGCTGGACCGCGAAGCTTCGGTCGATTCCACCGGCCACGGTTCGCCGC
>JBCNOX010000409.1:0-5183 GCA_039593645.1 Pseudoduganella sp. | reverse complement strand
GCGCCGCAGCATTTGCTCACAGCGGTGCGTGTGCTGGTAGACCGCGACGCACTGGTGTTCGGCATCCGCGCCTGGAACGGCGACCCGAAGACCTTGAACGGCACCCTGGCGCGGCGCGACAAAGTAGACCGCGACCAGGACTTCATCGGCATCTGGATCGACCCGGCCGGGCATGGCCGTTCGGCGCAATTCGTGCGCATCAATGTGGCCGGCGTCATGAGCGACGGCATCTATCGCGCCGACGAAGACGAGGAAGACCTGGGCCCCGACTACCCTGTGGAGAGCGCAGTCCATCTGCTGCCCGACGGCTATACGATGGAAGTGCGCTGGCCGCTATCGAGCCTGCGCTTCCCGTATGGCGAAGGCAAGCCATGGCGCCTGATGGTCGAACGCAGCGTGCCGCACGAGGACAATATGCTGCTGCTAAGCGCTCCGCTGAAAAAGGAGTCGCTGCATTTCATCGCCGAGATGGAAGAAATCGAAGGCATGGCGCAAGTGCTGCCGGAGGTGCGGGACAAGGCCTTCTGGGAGTTCCGCCCCGAGCTCACGCAGCGCTTCAATCGCGATTACGGCCAGCGCAGCAGCCAGACCAGCCTTGGCATGGACATCAGCGCCCGCCCGCGCGCCGACTGGGTCTTCAACGCCACGCTGAATCCCGACTTCTCGCAAGTCGAAATCGACGCCCCGACCAGCAATGGCACCAACCGCATCGCCCTGAGCCTGCCTGAGAAGCGCGGCTTCTTCCTTGAAAGCGCGGACGTGCTGGGGATGCGCCTGCCGGCGTTTTACTCGCGCACCGTGGCCGATCCGCGCTGGGGCATGCGCGCCACCTGGCGCGGCGCCGATGCCGATGCGACCGCATTGGCGCTGGACGACCGCGCCGGCGGCGTGGTGATGCGCGGCAGCCCCTACGAAACGCAGGAACACGCCAGCGCCGGCGACAGCAAGGTAACCCTGCTGCGGGCACGTCGCCACGGCGAAGAAGCAGTGGCCGGCGTCTTCCTGTCCGACCGCGATTATGGCGACGGCGCGCACAACACCGTACTTGGCACCGACGGCCAATGGCGCGCACCGGCCAATGGCGATGGCCATATCCAGCTGGCGTGGACCGCCATGGTGTCGCGCACCACCTCGCAATTCGACAACGAAGGCCGCGCGCTGGCCAGCGAGGCGCGCAACAGCGGCTATGGCTACGGCAGGCTGAATTACAGTTCCGACGACTGGCTGAACATCGCGCAGCTGGAAGTCATAGGCAGCAACTTTGCCAACGATAACGGCTTCGTGCCGCAGGCGGGCATCATCAAAGGTGACCTCGAGCTGAATCGCCGCACTGGTTCACGCAACCTGGGCTTGTTCGAGGCCTACGAAACGGAACTGCACCTGGGCCTGCACGAAATCCGCACCCTGTCGCACGAGACCGTGCAGCGTTGGGTACGTCCCGGCATCTGGTTCTATGCCGGCCGGCAGACCCGCTATTGGGCCGACTTTGGCGTCGACCGCCAGCGCGGGCGCAGCGGCGCAAAGCTGCACAAGACGCCGGCGGCGCACATGGGCATCGAAAGCACGCCATCGTCATGGTTCGTCAAGCTGAAGGGCGAGCTGACGCTGGGCCGCCAGCTGGATGTGGAAGCGGACGAGGTAGGAAAGGGCGGCACCCTCGAATTGGAAGCCAACCTGCGCTTCCCGCTGTCGGCGGGCTGGAGCCTGGAATCGGACCATCGCTGGAACCGTTCCTGGGTCAAGCACCGCCAACTGCAGGATTTCAGCGACAGCGGATGGCGCTGGGTCGGCACCCTGCACGCCACGCCGCGCGATGCCTTGCGCGTGATCGTGCAGAACACCTCATCGGAACGGCAGGATTTGCCGCCGCAGTTATTGGAGCCGTGGAGCGAGCGATACCGTCACCGCTCGCTGCTGTACAAACGGACCACGCACCACGACCGCATCGTCTCCATCGGCGCCACGACGGACGCCAACGGCGCCTTGCCGGGCTCGAGCAAAGGCTTGACCCTGAAGGTTCAGTGGGGAATCTGAATTCGGGGTCAGGTCTGTCATTTGGACACCGATGGCGCACCTTTGCGCCAGATCAAAACGTCGCGTTTCTTAAGGCGCGCGCCAATGACGATCGTGGCATTTACGCGCGTATTGAGATAAATCAAAGGTCAGGTCTGCGTGTCCAAATGACAGACCTGACCCCGAATTTTAGAAGCTGCGGGTCAGGCTGACCGACAGGGTGCGGCCGCGGCCGGCGAAGTGGGAGACCGGGTCCTTGTAGCTGACCGATTGCGGGTAGTAGCCGATGTACTGGCGGTCGGTCAGGTTTTCGATGCCGACACCCACCTTGCCCCATGGGGAATCGTAGCTGCCGGCCAGGTCCACCAGGGTGTAGCCGTTGAAGTGCTCTTCCAGGTTGGTGGTCCCCACGGTGCGGCCGATGTTGATGTCGCGGTCGAACAGGGTGGTCGCTTGCAGGCGCACGGTCGCTTTCGGCATGAATTGCCAGTTGGTGCCGGCTACCAGCTTGCCTGGGCCTTGCGATCGGGCGCCCAGTTCGACGTCCATCGGGGCGCCGGCGGTGGTGGCGGTCTTGCCCATGGTGCGGGCGAAGGAGCCGAAGGCCGACAGGGTCTTCGTTGCACGCAGTTCGCCGGAGATCTCCCAGCCGCGCACGGTGGTCGGTACGCGATCGAGCTGGCCGATGCCGGCGGAGTTCACGCGCAGCGCCGCGCCCAGCTTGGAGCGCGAATCGTAGAACGAGGCGCCCAGGCTGCCAATGGCTCCGCGCCAGTTGACGCCGATTTCGTTGTTGCGCGTGATGATGGGCTGCATTTCGAACACCTGGTCGACCGACTGGCCTGGCTTGTTTACGGCACGCAGCACCAGGCCGACGTCCGGCAGGCCGAAGCCTTCGGCGCTGGAGATGAAGGCCGACCAGTTCTGGTCGAAGCGCCACACGGCGCCGATATTCTTCACGTTCTTGGAGAAGGAGCGCTCGCCGCCTTTCACCAGGCGGCTGCCGTAGGCTGCCAGGGTGGTGTAGGTGTCCACATTCAGCTTGGCGTCTTCGTGGCGAACCCCGGCGCGCACAGTCAGCGGGCCGGTTTCGTATTCGAGCTGGGTGAACGGGGCCAGCGAGGTGAAGTCCAGCAGCGGCACCCAGGTGCGGCCGGTGCCGGCCAGCCATTGCTTGGTGCGGTCGCGCAGGTAGTCCAGGCCGGCGGTGAATTCCAGGCCGTTGACCAGGGTGTTCGGGCGCACGTAGGTCATCTTGGCGCCGTATTTGTCGGCTACGACTTCGGACTGGTCGTACAGCGTGCCTTTCGGTGCAATGGCGGCGTCCTGGAAGGTGGAGGTGTTGGTTGCGCCGTACAGCGAGGCGAAGTCCTGCTTGAAGAACTGCGCGTTGAAGCTGCCGCCCAGCAGGTCGTTGTGGCGGTATTCCAGGCTGCTGGTTTCGACCTTGTTGCGTGGTGGCGCGCCTGGTGGCGTGCCAGGAGTGGCGCTGGTCGGGGTGCCAGTGGCGAAGTTGGCATTGACCGGCTTGTAGTCGCCATCGCCTTCCATGCGGAAGCGGTTGATGGTCAGCTGCAGGCGCTGGTCGCCGAAGTTCTTGCCGATCTTGAAGAACAGGTCGGTGCCTTCCGAATCCATGGTGTCGCCTTGCACGGCTTCGATGCCGAGCGGGCGGCCTTTGCCGTCGTAGCCGAGGCCGCGCTGCTGGATGCTGCCGAAGGCCAGCAGGTCGAACTCGCCCGACTTGTGCTGCAGGGTGTAGCCGGTTTTCCAGTCCAGGCTATCGTGGCGCAACTGGGATGCCAGGCGCACATTGATCGAGTGGGTGGTGCCTTCCGCTTTCGGCGACTTGGTGATGTAGTTGACGATGCCACCGGTGGCGCCCATGCCCTGCATGGCCGAGGCGCCATTGATCACTTCCACCCGTTCGATGATGGCGGTATCGGCAATATAGCCTTCACGCATGCCGCCGCGCAGCGGGTTGGTTTGCGGTACGCCGTCCAGCAGGATCAGGGCATTGCGGCCGCGCAGCGATTCGCCGGTGGAGCTCATTTTCTGGCGGCTTGGGGCGTAGCCGGGGATGTAGGTGGCCAGTGCGGCGGAAGGATCGTCGGCCAGCAGGTATTGGGTTTCCAGCTCCTTTTGCGAAATCACGGTGACCGCGCCCGGAATCTTGTCCACGCTCTTGCTGTTGCGGGTTGCCGTAACGACCACTTCCTTCATCGGCTCCTCGGCGCTTTGCGCCAGTGCCGCATTCCCGGACAGGGCGAGGCAGGCCAGTGCCACGGCGCGGGTGAGGGGGTTCATCGTGGCCATACAGTGACTCCTAAACAGAAAGATACAAAAGAAGGCAGCAATGATAATCATTCTCATTTATAATTTCAAACAATTTATTGCTGACCTTAAAAATGCTGACCGGTTTGCTGCGTGCGCGGCTGCGCGATATCCACTTGTACGTGTCCCTGGTATTCGGGGCGATCTTCGTCATGGCCGGCCTGACCGGCGTGGTGATCGCCTGGACCCATGAACTGGACGGGGCGCTGAACCCCGGCCTGCTGCATTCGCGCGGCGCGGACGGCAAGCCCGATGCGGCACCGACGCCGGCCCAGGCCCAGGCAGCATTCGACCGGCTGGCCTCTGCGCCCGGTTACGGCAAGCCGACCATGCTGATGCTGCCGTTCGAGGGCGACGACGTCTATGTGGCCTGGTACCGCAAGCCGAACAAGGACAAGGGCAGCTTCGACAACGAGATTTCGCGCCAGGTCATGCTGGACCGCTATACGCTGGACATCCTGGGCGAGCGCAATTACGGCGAGATCGGCCTGTCGCGCGAGTTGTTGATGCCAACCCTGTTCCAACTGCACCGCTATATGCTGGCCGGCGAATTCGGCAAGACTGTGATCGGCATCAGCGGGCTGCTGCTGTTGCTGACTTCTTTGCTGGGCTTTGCGATGTGGTGGCCGAAACATACGCTGGCCAGCCTGCGCAAATCTCTGAGCGTGCGCGGCGGCGTCACTTCGCGCCAGTTCAATTACAGCTTCCATCGTTCGGCCGGCTTCTTCATGACGCCGGTGCTGGCTGTGCTGGGCTTTACCGGCATGGCCATGAACCTGCCGGACTGGGTACGGCCGGTGGTAGGCGCGGTATCGACCCTGGAGCATAACGGCAAG
>JBCNOX010000408.1:0-5202 GCA_039593645.1 Pseudoduganella sp. | reverse complement strand
TGTCCTTTGGTTGGGGTGGGAATTAAAGGACGCTGAGGGCAGCGTCTTCGATTACTTTCGCGACCGCTTCCGGCTGCGAAACTTGTACTGCATGGCTTGCTGCGATTTCGGTGACCTTGGCGCCGGCACGCTTGTACATCCAGCGCTGCAGTTCCGGATTCACCAGGCGGTCTTGCGTGGCGACGATGCCGAAGCTCGGCTTCTGGTGCCACGTGGCGAACCAGCTTGGTGTCCCCATCAGCACATTGCTGACCGGGACTTGCGAGGCCGCCATGAAGTTGACGCGGTTCGGCGTCAGGTCGGCAGCCAGGTCGGCGTGGAAACGCGCCGTGTCGTAGAACTGGAACCCCGCGCGGTCGGGCTTCACGCCTTCGCCGGCGCCAGGCATCGACGACAGCAGCTGCTGTGCGGTTTCGCCGACTTCGGGCATCAGGGCTGCTACATAGACGAGCGCTTTTACCTTGTCGCCGGTGGCCACATTCGACATCACTGCGCCGCCGATGCCATTGCCGACCACGATCACGTTACCGAACTGCTGGAAGATCGCCTTGCGGGCGATGGCAATATCGTCATCGAGCGAGGTGTGCGGCAGTTGGGCGACGGTGACGTTGAAGCCCTTCAAGCGCAGCGTGTCGTGCACCACGCGCCAGCTCGAAGCATCGATGAAGGCGCCCGGCACGATCACGATGTTCTTTGCGGCCGGTGTGGCGGCAGCCGGCGCGGCTGCGTGAGCCGAGCTTGAGATGCCGGCGGCCAGCGCGATGGCGCTGGCAATTGCGCGCTTCATCATTTCGCCTTCAGCGAGCCGTAGCCCTTAGGGGTTTTGATCGAGGTGCAGGTGCCTTTTTCTACCAGCACCCAAGCGTCGCCCTGGTAGTCGACTTTGGAAGTGGCGGCGCACGAGGTGCCAGGGCCTGCGGCGCAGTCGTTCTGGCCGGCTTTTGCAACGCCGTAGCACTTTTCCATTTCTTTCTTGGGTTCTGCGGCGTGTGCGGCGGAGGTGCACAGTGCGATAGCCAGGGTGGCTGCGAGTCCTGCGTAGGTGGTTTTCATAATCTTGGTCTCCTTGGTTAAGGTGTGACCAGATTAAGGGGGCAGTGTGTATCGCTTGTGTCGGTGGCGTGGGAGGTTTTCGCATGTTGTGTATCTGGCATGGCGCCAGATACACTGGGATACAAAAATGTCTGTCTACGGCAGGGTGCTGAGGTCCACCGTTGGAGCCTGTCCGCTTGCCGGGCGGGTGAAGTTCTGGTTGATAGGCACGTTGGGACTGAAGAAACCGCCATTGCGCAGGTAGAAGGCGCCGCCCTGCAAGCCGCCTGCGTAATCCATGCGCTGGGCATTGGCGGCGGTGGCATCGCCGGTAAAGCGCGCCGTCACCAGTTCAGTCCAGGTGCCGCTGGTGCTGCGCGCCCATTGGTTGTTGAACTGTACGCTGCGTCCCAGGTAGCCGTTGGTGTCGATGAAGTTCTCCAGGAACGAATACACACCTGCGTGGTAGGTGGTGGTGGCGGGGCGCTTCCAGGTTGCGATGAAGCGCCAGGCGTTGGTTTCGGGGGCGTAGAACCAGGCCGAGAAATCGGTACCGCCGGCCCCATCCGGCAGGGCGCGGGTGATGAATCTGTAGGTATTGCCGGCTGCCCAGTTGTACAGCAGGTAGGACTGGCCACCGGTACCTTCGCCGCCAAAGGTGTTGTCGACCACATTCGGACCTTTGCGTACCAGCGTAGTCTTGGCGCCGTTGTCCGCGTCCCAGATCGAGAACAGCACGCGGCGTTCGCTCGGCGAATTCACCTGGATGCCGAAGTAGCCGCCATTGAAGCCGTTCGCCATGAAGTAGGAGCCGATCTTGTCTTCGCCGGCCGGCACCGTCACCTCGTTGTAGAAGTACTCGGTGTTGGCCGGCACGGCATAGCCCATATGGACCGACGGGCCACGGCGCGACCAGTAGTAGTTGGCTGCGTCGTTGGCGTAGTTCAGCGCTGTGGTGGTGTTGACGCGCAAAGCCGAGACGTCGCCATAGTAGGAGCCGGACTTGCTGATGCCTTGCAAATCCACGCGCACGTAACCGGCGGCGGGCACGTTGATGGAACCGACGGCATAGGTCCGCGTGCCGCCCCTGGCCAGGTTGACGTCGAACGGCGTGCCGTTGGCGGTAACGCGGATCCTGCTTGTCTTGCTGCCCGTCAGGCTGGCATCCAGCGACAACGTCGCATTGCCGGCGGCGGCCATGCGGAACCAGATGCTGGTGACGGTGTTGGCGCTGGTCCAGTTGGCCAGGCCGTTGTTGTTGATGACTTCCGTCGCACCGGCATCGGCGCGGGTGACGAAGGCGTTGCCGGCCAGCGCAACGACGGCATCCGCGCTCGCGGCTTTGGTGGCTGGCAGACCTGCCATGGCTGCGGCAGCGGAAAACGCAAGGATTAACAGCGAAATTCTTCGTTTCATTTCGATATCCTTTCAATTTATTTGCGAAGCGAAAGGTAAACTACGATGAATCGAAAGCAAACGCAACTGAATTCGCAGCGTAGAATGAGGGGCATGAGGCCAGACCTGCCACCCGACCAGCAATGGAAGCTGCTGCTGGGGAGCTTCATCCACGAGTTCTCCCGGCTGGAGGCGCACGTGTTCATCCTGTGCGCACGCAGCATTGGCACCGACGATACCCGCAAGCTCACCTTCGGCAAGCGCCTCGACCGCATCAAAGCCGGCCTGAAACAGCAATCACCGCGAGACAGCGAAAGCAAGCTGGCGCTGTTGCGCGAAGCGCGCGGCCTGGCGAAATTCCGCAATGCGCTGCTGCACAACACTGCCTTCCATGGAATGGGCGGCAGTGCGCCGCGAATGGAGGAAATGGAAGCGCGCCTCCAACAGTTGGAAGCGCTGCTGGATGCGCTGGCGCTGGCCTAGTTGCGCAGTGCGGCGATGGCTTGCTGCACGCGCGCGCCGTCGATGCGCTTGGCCAGCTTGCGGCCTTGTTCGCGCATGCGTTCGAACGCTTCATCCAGCTCCGCCGGATTGGGCCGCAGCGGCGCCAGCGAACGGGCCAGCTTGGGCAGGATGGCCCGGCGCAGGAAGCGTTCGCCCATCTGGCTCAATTGCCAGGCCACGGCGCCCAGGCTGAGGAAGAAGGCGATGATAAAACCGTTGTCCAGGTTTTCCGGCGCTCGCTGGCGCAGCGCCGCAAGCACCAGGGCGCAGAATGCAAAGGCCCCGCCAATGGTCCACCACACCTCGCGATCGAGGCGTGTGGTGGCCTCGAACTCGTCGAGCGCATCCGCTTGCAGCCGCAGCGCGGCATCGATCTGGCGGCGGCGTTCCGCTTCATCGAGCAGCAAAGGCGCTTCGCGCAGGCGCGCGGCGGCGGCCAGTGCATCGGCGTGCCGGATCGACAGGTGGGGATTGGTGGTTTGCTCGAGCTGCACCAGCGGTAACTGCTCCGCGCTCAGCTGGGTGTAATGGCCGACTTCCATTGGCAGCGTCATGCCGCAATCGCAGCAGGTGCGCTGGTATCCGGCCAGCTCGCCCTTGGAAACGGTGATGTAGTAAACGTGCCAGGCCATGCCGATGCGCTGCACGGAGAACGCACGGGCTGCCCGGCATACCGGGCAGAAATCCGCGACGTAGCCGGCGTGGGTGTAGACCGCCTTCCTGCCCCAGACGAAAATCATGCGTGCTTGTGATGGGTGGTGGTGGTTTTCGCGGTCTTGTGGTGCGCGCTGGTTTTCTTCTTCGCCACGTGGTGCTTGCTGGAGGTCGAACTTGCCTTGTGGTGGGTCACGGTAGTCTTGGCGTGAGTGGTACTTGCAAAGGCGGGCACGGTCAGTGCGAGGGCCAGGCTGGCAACGATCAGTTGTTTCATGCGGTATCTCCGAGGGCGGCAATGGCGTGCCGGTTCGCGCAACCATTATAGGCTCCGCCCTCGCCGTTTTTCTATAGGCGCAAACCGTAAGGGATGCCCTTTGTACTTCAGCCGAAATGGCGGCGCATCAGGGCCCTCGCCTGACGTGCGCTGTGCTCGACCGTCTCGAAGTTCAATGCCCCGCCCGCGTAATAAACGCGGCCCTGGCCTTGCAAGGCGTCGATCCGCTCGAAATAGCCGGCCTCCAGCGCCGCGCCATCGACGTGGGGAAAGTAATCCCATTCCTGCTGCAGCACAACGCGCGCCAGTGTTCCGCCCTGGGCGGCAATGTCGGCCGCCAGCAGTTCGCGCAGCTGGCCGGTGCTGGCAGCGTCGCCGGCCAGCTGCCAGCCCAGGTACATGGGTAGCGCAGGATTGCGGTTGGCCCAGGCGTTCATGTGGCCGATGCGTTCGGGGCGTTCGTTCTGGTGCAGGAACAGGAATTCCCCGCCCGGCAAGCCGTTGGCGGCAAAGGCGCTGACCAGGTAGCGGTTGCTGCGCAGTTGCGCGAACAGGGCGGCGGCTTCGCTGCCGGGCGGAAGGAAGCCGCCCGTCGTGTGCAACGGTGCGGCGACCACCACCGCATCGAAGCTATGCTGTTCGCAGCCATTGACGGTGAGCTGCACTGGGCGCCCTGGCTGGGTGTCGAGCGCCGTTACCGCTGCGCCGAGGCGGACATCCAGCTCGCGCGCCAGCCGCTCCCACAAGCCCTGGAAGCCCTGCGGGAAGACGTGGAACTTGCCCGGCGCCAGCCCGCCCTGTCCATCGGGCCGGAACAGCCAGGGAAGCAGTTTCATGAAATACAGGGCCGGCACGGTTTCGTAATAACCGTAGCCGAATCCCACCAGCGCGCCGCGCGCCAGTTCGGCCACCGGCGTGAAACCGTGGCGGGCGGCGAAGCGGTCAAACGGTTCGTGCAGCTCGCGCGGCATGCCGGCCAGGGTATCGTAGCGCACCATCGCATAGCGCTCCAGCACTGCGCCGTAGTTGGCAATGCCTTGCCGGATCTCGTCCGCGCTGTAGCGGCTTGCCAGGAAGGACACGGCATCGTGCCGCACGCCTTGCTCGTCCAGGAAGCGTTGCTCCACCGGGTAGGGCGCGACCGGTACGCCAAGGCGCTGCGCCAGCCCCAGCACCAGTTCGCACTCGGCGGCCGCGATGACGGCGCCCAGTTCCACCGGGCCGTTCGGGGTCTGCGCGGTGTACACCTTGCCACCCACGCGCGTCGACTGTTCGAACACGGTGACCTTCTTATACCCCAGCTGGCGCAGCGTGTCGGCGGCGGTCAGTCCCGCCGGGCC
>JBCNOX010000407.1:0-5205 GCA_039593645.1 Pseudoduganella sp. | reverse complement strand
CCGCATTGAGCTGGACAAGCTGCCGGTGGTGACCCTGGGCCAGGTCGAGCAGGCCAAGGTGGGCGACGTGGTGCTGGCCATCGGCAACCCGTTCGGCGTGGGCCAGACCGTCACCATGGGCATCATTTCCGCCCTGGGCCGCAACAACCTGCACATCAACCATTTCGAAAACTTCATCCAGACTGACGCCGCCATCAACTTCGGCAACTCGGGCGGCGCGCTGATCGACACCCAGGGCAACTTGCTGGGGATTAATTCGGCGATTTACTCGCAAACCGGCGGCTCGGTCGGCATCGGCTTCGCGATCCCGGTCAGCACCGCGCGTTCGGTGCTGGACGCCATCATCAAGGATGGCCACGTGGTGCGCGGCTGGATCGGCGTTGAATCGCAGGAAATCACGCCGGAACTGGCGCACAGCTTTGGCCTGGACCGAGATTCCGGCGCCATTATCGCCGGCGTGGTGCGCAATGGCCCCGCCGACAAGGCTGGCATGCGGCCGGGCGACATCCTGCTGTCGGTGGACGGCAAGCCGGTTAAGGACACCAATGAAATGCTGAACCTGATCGCCCAGCTCTCGCCCGGCGGCCAGTCGACCATGCGCATCCTGCGCAAGAGCCGCGAAAGCGATCTCCAACTCACCGTGGGCAAACGCCCCCCAGCCAAAAAATAATATGCACCTGCGCGACCTGACCCGCTACCTGACGGAACTGTCCGACAACAACAACCGCCCTTGGTTTGTGATGAACAAGCCGCGCTACGACATCCTGCGCGAGGAATTCCTGGAGCTGGTGACCCAGGTGATCGCGGAGCTGGGCAAGTTTGACGCCCAGGTCAAGTTCTGCAACCCGAAGAAGGCCATGTTCCGCATCAACCGCGACGTGCGCTTTGCCCACGACAAGAGCCCGTACAAGACCCACTTCTCGGCTGCCATCGCACCGAACGACATGCGCCGCCCGAGCATGGCCGGCGGCCCGACCTGGTATTTCCAGATCAGCCCGGACGGCGTGCTGGGCATCGGCGCCGGCGAATACATCCCGCCGCCGCACCGCCTGAAGGCGCTGCGCAACCACATGGTCAACGACGCGGCGGGCTTCAAGAAGGCGCTGGCCAACAAGGCGCTGAAGGCACGCTACGGCTCGATTACCGAGGAACACAAGCTGCAGCGCCCCCCGAAAGGCTTCGACCCGGAGCATGAACACATCGAGTTCATCAAGCTGAAGAGCTTCTTCGTCTACCAGGAAGTGAAGCTGCCGCTGAATAAGCCGGATGAGCTGCTGGGCATGATCGTCGGCGCCTTCAAGGACGCTTGGCCACTGGTGCAGTGGATGCGCTCCGCCCCGGTCGAGGAACAGGAGGCAGCGTGAGCCACCATCGCATCGCAGTCATTGCCGGCGACGGCATCGGCAAGGAAGTGATGCCGGAAGGCCTGCGCACCCTGCAGGCCGCGGCGGCGCGCTTTGGCCTGCCGCTGGAATTCACCACCTTCGAGTGGGCCAACTGCGACTACTACATGCAGCACGGCCAGATGATGCCGGCCGACTGGTTCGACCAGCTCAAGGGCTTTGACGCGATCTACTTCGGCGCCGTGGGCTGGCCGGATGCGGTGCCCGACCACATTTCCCTGTGGGGCTCGCTGATCAAGTTCCGCCGCGAGTTCGACCAGTACGTGAACCTGCGCCCGGTACGCCTGATGCCGGGCGTGCCTTGTCCGCTGGCCGGGAAGAAGCCGGGCGACATCGACTTCTATGTGGTGCGCGAAAACACCGAGGGCGAGTACTCCTCCGTTGGCGGCCGCCTGTTCGAGAATACCGAGCGCGAGGTTGTTCTGCAGGAAGCCGTGTTCACACGCAAGGGCGTCGACCGCATCCTGCAGTTCGCCTTCGACCTGGCGCAATCGCGCCCGAAAAAACACCTGACTTCCGCCACCAAGTCGAACGGCATCGCGATCAGCATGCCGTACTGGGACGAGCGGGTGAAAGCCATGTCGGCCAACTACCCGGACGTGCGCTGGGACCAGTACCACGTCGACATCCTGGCGGCGCGCTTCGTGCTGAGCCCTGAGCGCTTCGACGTGGTGGTGGCGTCCAACCTGTTCGGCGACATCCTGAGCGACCTCGGCCCGGCCTGCGCCGGCACCATCGGCATCGCGCCGTCGGCCAACCTGAACCCGGAACGCACCCTGCCCTCGCTGTTCGAACCGGTGCACGGCTCGGCGCCGGACATCTACGGCAAGAACATCGCCAACCCGGTCGCCATGATCTGGTCGGGGGCCATGATGCTGGACTTCCTCGGCAATGGCGATACCCGCTATACGCAGGCGCACGACGCCATCATGCGCGCCATCGAAACCGTGCTGGTGCAAGGGCCGCGCACGCCGGACATGGGCGGCAGCGCTTCCACCACCGAAATGGGCGCGGCTATCGCCGCCCTGGTTTAAGCGCCCAGCAGGGCTTTCACCGCCGGCAGGTGGCGCTCGCTGACTGGCACCCTGTCGCCGCAGCGCAGGACCAGCTGGCTGGCGCCCTCGGCGTCGCGCTCCAGCGACGCCACCTGCCCCGCCCGCACCAGCGCGCGCCGGTGCACACGCAGGAAGCAGGCCGGGTCCAGGAGCTGCTCCAGCCGCGCCAGCGGCACCCGGTGCAGCACGCGCCGCTCCGGCAGGCGCAGTTCGACGTAATTCCCAGCCGCCTCGATCCACAGCACTTCAGCCACCTGCACGCATTCGATGCGGCCAACCGAGCGCACATTCAGTTGCTGCAGGTAGTTTTGCTCGGGCGCCGCAAACGCCCGCATGGCGCGCGCATAGGCGGCACGCTGGCGTTGCTCCAGCATGGCGGCGGCGCGCTCCAGGGCTTGCGCCAGGCGCTGGTCGTCGAATGGCTTGAGCAGGTAGTCCAGCGCATGCACTTCAAACGCCTCGATGGCATGCTCGTTATAGGCGGTGGCAAAGATCACCAGCGGCGGGTTTTCGCGCTGGGCCAGTTCGCGCGCCAGCGCCAGGCCGGTTTCCTGCGGCATCTGGATGTCGAGAAAGATAACGTCCACCTCCTGCGCGGCCAGCACGGCGCGTGCCGCTGCCGCACTGGCGCATTCCCCCACCAGCTGCCAGCCCTCATGCGGCGCCAGCCCGTAGCGCAGGTTGATGCGGCCGGGTTCTTCGTCGTCGACGATCAGGGCGCGGATCTTCATGAGGCGAAGTACATCGGCATATTGATTTCCGCGACAAAGCGGCCGCCGGCGCGTACCGTGCTCAAGCCGGCGCCGCCACCGCACGCCATGCGCAGGCGGGCTTCGATATTGCGCAAGCCCATGCCCATGCCGGGGTTGGGCGGTACCTCGCGCACGGAATTGCTGATGTGGATGTGCAGCATGCCGCCCTGCTCGGCGAAGCGCAGCTGGATATCGCCTTCGCCATCGTGGCAGTCGAGGTCGTGGCGCAGAGCATTCTCCACCAGTGGCTGCAGGAGCAGCGGCGGGCAATCGGCCGCCAGCACGGCGCCGCTGTCGCCCTCGATCGTCACGCGCAGGCGATTGCCGTAGCGCATCGACTGCAAGGCCAGGTAATCGCGCACAAACTGCAATTCCTCCGCCAGCGTGACCCAGTCGCGGGAACTGGCCGATTGCGCATAGCGCAGCAGGCCGCTCAGGCGGCTGATCGCGCTCAGCGTGGCGCTCTTGTCGTCCATGCGCACGAGGGCGCTCACCGCGTTCAGCGCGTTGAACAGGAAGTGCGGCTCCAGCTGGCCGCGCAGGGCGGCCAGCCGTTGCTGCTCTAGCTCCAGCCGCAAAGTCAGGTTGTCCATCTCGCGCGCCCGTTGCACCTGCCAGATGCGGATGCCGGCCACTGTAACGAAGGTGAAGGTGGTCCAGGTCAGCTCGAGGAAGATGGCAAACCAGCTTCGATCCTGCTGCAGCGAAACGAATGCGCACTCCAGCGGCAGGAACAGGATCAGCACCAGCAGATAAGTGCGCACGATGCCGCGCGGGCTGGCCAGCGACTGCGGCCAGCGCTCCAAGGCCACGAACAGCACGGCGCTGAACACCACCATCAGGGCGTGCGCGTAACCCCAGTCGCCGAGCAGCTCCCAATAGGAGGGATTGGCGCCGCGCTGCAGCAGCGAGCCGTAGGACGAGGCGGCTCCGGTCAGGCAGATGACGCTCCATGCCAGCACGCTGATGCCGAGGATACGTAGAAAATGCAAGGTTCTCATGGCTGGACAGTATACCGGCCCGTTCCCCAGGAGCCGACGCCCTCCGTCACACGGGCATCCTGCTTCGTCACACCGGCTTTCCTGCATTTCAGGTCGTCATTTCTGCATTTCGTCGCACACCGGTAGTGCTGGACGCCGCACATATCTATAGTTCAATCAACGAAACGCGAAATGAACTTAACCCAACCGAACGGAGAGCAAAATGAACATCGCCAAAAACATGGAATACATCTTCCTCGCAGCAGTAGCCGTGATCAGCGCCACCGGTTTCGCCACCGCCGCCACCCCGCTGAAACACAGCGCTCCGGCAGCCGTTGTCGCCAAGGCCCAGACCCCGGCCATGCCAGTGGTGACCGTCACCGCCAAGCGCCTGACCGCTGCTGAAAAAGCCGCACTGTAATTCGAACGAACCGACACTTCACGGAGCCTCAACATGAAAAAGCTTTTCACCGCCACGCTGATGACCGCAGTGATGTTCGCCGCAGGCGGCGCCGCCCGCGCGGACGAGATCATCACCGAAGCGCGCACTGTTGACGGCCGCCCTGTGAAAGTAGTGCTGGATGGCGTGGTAGACCTGAAGCTGAAGCAAGGCGCACCGGCACTGGTGCTCTCCGGCGACAAGCGCTACCTGCAAAAGATTACGGTGACCCAGAACGGTGACACCATTCGCATCGGTACCGAGAATATGCGCGGCATCCAAATCGGCCCGCGCAACCTGAAAGCGGAACTGACGCTGCCGCAGCTGCGCGAACTGGTTTCCGCCGGCGTGGGCTCGGCTGAAGTAAAGGGATTCGACGGCGATGAAGTTCGCCTCTCCCTGGAAGGCGCCGGCGCCGTGAACGTGGCTTCGCGCTTCAAGAAAGTCGACGCACGCCTGACCGGCGTGGGCAGCATGACCGTCAGCGATACCCAGGCTGACGTGGTGGACCTGAACCTGAAAGGCGCCGGCCAGATTGCGATCTCCGGCCAGAGCAAGCAGCTGTTCGCAAAACTG
>JBCNOX010000406.1:0-5225 GCA_039593645.1 Pseudoduganella sp. | reverse complement strand
GTACTCGGTGCCGCCATTGCCCGCCAGCTCGACAACTTGCCAGGCTGGCGCGGCCTGAGCATCCGGCGTTGCATCGACCGGCTGGCCCAGGCCGGCATTGATATCGTGTTCAGCATCCATCAGCGCATCCTCCGCGGACTGGAAGGCGATCAGGCGGTCCCGCTCAGCGCGGGCGGCCTTCTCGCCCAGCATCGCCATTTGCGCTGCCGATGCGCCGATGGTCAGCGCGGCGAGCAGCAACAGCATCGTGATGGGAAGAGTGACGCCGCGCTGGTAGAAGTGCATGGCGCCTCCCCTTACAGGTTGCGCAGCGCAACAGTCGCTGCGAACAGGCGGCGTGCACGGTACCGCATTGGCTCCGGCATGCTGGCTTCGTCGATGCGCGCATCCGGATCGGCGCCGGGCAGCAGCCGGTAGCTGGCTGGCAGGTCGCGGGCTCGCGATCCTCGTTCGCCGTGCAGCAGCAAGGCAATGCGGACGCTGGTCACGCGGCGCCAGTGGGGCCGCATTGCCCGCTCGGCTGCAGGAAGCGTGGCATCGCGTGCGTCGATACCGCTGGCGGTCAGGTAAAGGTTGGGGATGTTGTCGCGCGGGCTGTCCGTGTCCAGGCCGTACAGGACGTGGAACGCATCCACGCCGCGCACCACGGCATCCGAGCCCCAACCATTCTCCCCTTTGTATTTGCAGCGAAGTTCAGCCACGCCGTCGCTCGCACGGGCGAGGTAGAAAATGCTCCAGGCCCACTCGCCGGGATCAGCCGGAAAGCCGGCGCAATTGAGCATGGCGCCGCCAGCCGTTGCGCCGACGATCGCTGCTGGCGCATAGCGAATCGCGAGTGCATCGCTGCCATTGATGGCGGGCAGTGCGTCGCCCAGGCCTTCCGCATTGGTTGACACGCTGGCGGCATCGCGTCCTTCGATGGCCAGGGCCGGGGTCGGCGGGGCGGCAGCGGCAGCACCCGGCTCGCCGCGATATCCGGCCTGCCGCAATGCTTGGCCGATGATCGCCAGCGCGAAGCGGCCATTATCGTCAATGCGCGTATTGGCGCCGTTATGCAGGAAGTCGCCGCTCGATGCGTGCAGCAGCGAAGCGGCTGTCAACGCGACCAGCAGGCTAAGCGTCATGGCGACCAGCACTTCGGCCACCGCTAGGCCGTGTTGGCGCGTCATCATGGCGCACCTCCCGGGCCAGCCGAAGCAATCGGCAAAGGTTCAGGCGGTTCGACGGGATCGTCTGGCGCAGGCGGCGCGTCTGGCGGCGCGGTTGGCGGATCGGGCAATGCGACGGGCAGCGCGACGCCTGGCGCGTCGGCAAAGCTGGCGCTGGCGCCATCCGGGCGGCGGCTGCGCCAGCCTATCTTGATGACGACAGGCGCATCGCCGGCACCTGAGCAGGGCCATTGCAAATGCCCATCAGGCGCAGCGCCAGAGTCCCGGCAAACTACGGCGCGCGCCAGCGGCAGCGCCGCAAGATGCTGCCGGAACTCGTCGAGCTCAAGCCTTGCGATAGCGCCTGGATCGCAGGGAGAGCCGGCACAGGCAGGGGGCTCGCCGGATGCGCCGCTGGCGGCAGCGGCATCAAACTCGAACCCCAGGTAGGCGGAGGACTGCGCTGCGTTGGCGCGGATGCGGTCAGCAAGCGTGGCGGCAGCCTGCAGGGCTTCGGTCTGCAGTGCCGATTCCTGTCGCGTTCGCATGGCGTGCGACTGCATCGCCAGCGCACCAACCAGGCCAACGGCCAGCAGCAGCACGGCAACCAGCACTTCTACCATCGTGAACCCAGCAATTGGACGACGCATGGCGCAGCCCTCCCCTGCTGATCAAATTAGTCAGCAGAGGACTCGCGGGTTTGAGAAATATCAAGCCTTGGAAGAGAGCTCTTGACCGTCACCAACTTCTTCGATCGCATCCTGGAATTCGGCCAGGTCTTCGAAATTCTTGTAGACGGAAGCGAAGCGGATATACGCCACTTTGTCGAGGCGCTTGAGTTCAGCCATGACCAGTTCGCCAACGAAGACGGAATCGACTTCACGCTGGCCGCTGGTCAGCAGCTTTTCTTCAATGGAGGAAACCGCCTTGTCGACGGACTCAGCAGCAACAGGCCGCTTGCGCAAGGCCAGCATCAGGCTGGCGCGCAGCTTGTCGGCGGAATATTCGGTACGGCTGCCGTTTTTCTTGACCACGTAAGGCATGGTCAGTTCGATCCGCTCCCACGTGGTGAAGCGCTTATCGCAGTTCACGCAGCGCCGGCGCCGCTTGATGGCGTCCCCTTCCTCCGACACGCGGGTGTCGAGGACCTGGATATCATCGTGCTGGCAGAACGGGCATTTCATGGATGTGGCGTCTCTTATTATTGAATGAAAAAGCGCCGGACCTTACGATCCGGCGCCTCGATAGTACCAACCGCTTGCTTAGGCGTAAACAGGGAATTTATCAGCCAGCACCTTCACAGCGGCTTTCACGCGCTCGATGGTTGCTGCGTCGTGCGGGTTATCGAGCACGTCGGCGATCAGGTTGCCCACTTGTTCCGCTTCGGCTTCCTTGAAACCGCGGGTGGTGAAGGCTGGCGAGCCCAGACGAATGCCGGAAGTCACGAATGGCTTCTGTGGGTCGTTAGGGATGCCGTTCTTGTTGCAGGTCATGTGAGCCTGGCCCAGGATCGCTTCCGCTTCCTTGCCGGTCAGGTTCTTGGCGCGCAGGTCGACCAGGAACACGTGCGACTCGGTGCCGCCGGACACGATGCGCAGGCCGCGCTTGATGAGGGTCTTGGCCAGCACGTCGGCATTCTTCACCACTTGCTGCTGGTAGGCCTTGAATTCAGGGGACAGGGCTTCCTTGAAAGCGACTGCCTTGCCGGCGATAACGTGCATCAGCGGGCCGCCCTGGATGCCAGGGAAGATCGCGGAATTGATGATCTTTTCGTGTTCGGCTTTCATCAGGATGATGCCGCCACGTGGGCCGCGCAGCGACTTGTGGGTGGTGGAGGTCACGAAGTCAGCGTGCGGAACCGGGTTCGGGTACAGGCCAGCGGCGATCAGACCCGCGTAGTGAGCCATGTCGACCATGAAGTAGGCGCCGACAGCCTTGGCGACTTTAGCGAAGCGTTCGAAGTCGATCTTCTTGGAGAAGGCCGATGCGCCGGCGATGATCAGCTTAGGCTTGTGTTCCTTGGCCAGGGCTTCCATCGCGTCGTAGTCGATGTCTTCTTCCGCGGTCAGGCCGTAGGAAACAACGTTGAACCATTTGCCGGACATGTTCAGTGCCATGCCGTGGGTCAGGTGGCCACCCTCTGCCAGCGACATGCCCATGATGGTGTCGCCTGGTTTCAGCACGGCGAAGAACACGCCCTGGTTGGCCTGGGAGCCGGAGTTAGGCTGCACGTTGGCCGCTTCGGCGCCGAACAGCTGCTTCACGCGGTCGATCGCCAGCTGCTCGACGACGTCCACGTACTCGCAGCCACCGTAGTAGCGCTTGCCTGGATAGCCTTCGGCGTACTTGTTGGTCAGCTGGGAGCCCTGGGCTTCCATTACTGCTGGCGAAGTGTAGTTCTCAGATGCGATCAGCTCGATGTGGTCGTGCTGGCGCTTGTTCTCGTTCTGGATGGCGGCAAACAGCTCCGCGTCGACGTTGGCGAGGGTGTGATCTTTTGCGAACATGAAATTACTCCAGTTTTTAAGGCAGATTGGATCGAATCGGGAGCCAAAAGTGACAGGGCAGCCGAAACGCACGTTTCCATCGTGGCTGCCCAGGCGAACGGCTGTTTGAGATCTCACGTTCCCCGGTGGTTGCCCACCTCTCACCAGCAGCGCAAGCGCCAGCTGGTTTTTCGCCAGTTACGTGAGACAGTAATGGAGCCAAGATTGTAAGTTAAGTGGCAAATAACGGCAACGGTTGTGCCGCTTTCCCCAAAATTCGGGGTCAGGTCTGTCATTTGGACACGCCGACCACTCCTTTGATTTCGCTCAATACGCGAATTTGGCCCTTTTGGCGTATTGAGAAAGCTCAAACGTTAGCGCTAGCTGTCCAAATGACAGACCTGACCCCGAATTTCGGCATACAATCCCCAGAGTTAATATTGGGAGTTCGACCATGATCGTGTTAGTTACCGGCGCAACAGCTGGTTTTGGCGCCGCGATGGCGCGTGTTTTCGTCCAGAACGGCCATAAGGTGATCGCCGCCGGCCGCCGCGCCGAGCGCTTGGAAGCACTGGCCAGCGAACTGGGCCCGAACTTGCTGCCGGTAAAACTGGACGTCACCGACAAGAGCGCCATCAACGCCGCCCTGGCCTCCCTGCCCGCCGACTGGAATGAAGTCGACATTCTTATTAATAATGCCGGCCTGGCCCTCGGCATCAAAGGCGCCCACGAAGCCGAGCTGGAAGACTGGGAAACCATGATTGCCACCAACTGCACCGGCCTGGTCACCATCACCCGCGCCCTGCTGCCGGGCATGGTCGAGCGCGGCCGCGGCACCATCATCAACCTCGGCTCGGTCGCCGGCGCCTACCCTTACCCTGGCGGCAATGTCTACGGCGCCACCAAGGCCTTCGTCGAACAGTTCACCCTCAATTTGCGTGCCGACCTGATCGGCACCGGTGTGCGCGCTACCAATATCGCGCCAGGCCTGTGTGGCGGCACCGAATTCTCCAACGTCCGCCTGAAAGACGACGCTGCAGCAGCCAAGGTCTACGAGGGCACCACCCCACTGACCGCCGACGATATCGCCAACACAGCTTTCTGGATTGCAACATTGCCGCAACACATTAATGTAAACTCCATCGAATTGATGCCAACCTGCCAAGGATTCTCGCCATTCGCGATTAAACGCGGCTAAAATGCCGCCCCATATAAGGGAAAACCGTAAGCAATTGTTACGAGATTGTGCAAAATGCTTTAGCGCTGAGTCATTTGGCGTAAAATGTTGCCGATTCTCACTTAGTAGCTATTCTATCTATGTCGTCTGAGTTCACCTGGGAGGTCCGCGTCTATTACGAAGACACGGATGCCGGCGGAATTGTCTATTACGCGAACTATTTGAAGTTCTTCGAGCGCGCGCGCACGGAATGGTTGCGCTCCCTCGGAGTTAACCAGGACATTCTCCTGCAAGAACACGACGCCATGTTTGTTGTCAAAAATGTCAGCGCGGACTACCTCGCGCCGGCGCGACTAGACGATGTAATAAAATTGACGCTTCGTATTGATAAACTGGGCCGCGCTTCGATCCAGT
>JBCNOX010000405.1:0-5227 GCA_039593645.1 Pseudoduganella sp. | reverse complement strand
TGGACGGTAAGGTGCAGCACATCCACAACTCGCACGAAGCGATCCGCCTCGGCATCGGCATGGTGCACCAGCACTTCATGCTGGTCGAGAACATGACCGTGCTCGATAACGTGATGCTGGGCAGCGAGGGCGGCTTCCGCCTGCGCGAGCACCGCGCCACGGTGGAAAAGAAGCTGCGCGAAATCTGCGAACGCTATCGCCTCGACGTCGACCCGCTGGCCACCATCCACGACCTGTCGGTCGGCGCCCAGCAGCGCGTCGAGATCCTGAAGCAGATCTACCGCTCGGCCAACATCCTGATCCTCGACGAGCCGACCGCCGTGCTGACCGCGCAGGAAACCGAATCGCTGTTCGAGATCCTGAAGCTGTTCAAGGAACAGGGCAAGACCATCATCCTGATCACCCACAAGCTGCAGGAGATCAAGGACATCACCGACACCGTCACCGTGATGCGCGGCGGCCGAGTGGTAGGCGCAGTGCAGACTGCCGACACCACCAAGGAAGAACTGGCGCAGATGATGGTCGGCCGTCCGATCGAAAACAACCTGCCGCGCGGCGCGTACAACCCGGGCAAGCCGGTGCTGGAAGTGAAGAACCTGCAGCTGTCCGACGATAACGGCGTCAAGCTGCTGCAGGACATCAACTTCACCCTGCGCGCCGGCGAGATCGTGGCGATTGCGGGCGTGTCCGGCAACGGCCAGTCCGAGCTGATGGAAATCCTGTCCGGCATGAAGCTGCCGACCTCCGGCGAGGTGGATTTTGAAGGCAAGGCACTGCCCTTCCCGAAAAACGGCGATGCCGACGGCCTGCCGACCAAGTTCCGCGAACTGGGCATCGGCCACGTGCCGGAAGACCGCCTGCGCGACGGCGTGATCAAGGCCTTCTCCGTGATGCAGAACACCTTCTTCGGCTACCAGGACAAGGTCAAGAACAAATGGGGCCTGATCGACTTCAAGGGCATCGCGCAGCGCTGCGCCGGTTTGATGAAAGAGTTCGACGTGCGCCCGGCCAACCCGGACCTGCGTATCGGCCTGCTGTCCGGCGGTAACCAGCAGAAGGTGGTGATCGCGCGCGAAGTGCTGGCCAAGCCGAAGCTGATGCTGGTCGGCCAGCCGACCCGCGGCGTGGACATCGGCACCATCGAATCCATCCACACCCAGCTCCTGGCCCTGCGCGACCAGGGCGTGGCGATCCTGCTGGTATCGGTGGAACTGGAAGAAGTGCGCGCCCTGGCCGACCGCATTCTCGTGATGTGCGGCGGCAAAATCACCGGCGAGCTGAAAATCGACGAATTCGACACCACCCGCATCGGCTTGCTGATGGGTG
Source organism: Pseudoduganella sp. (assembly GCA_039593645.1). Lineage (GTDB taxonomy): Bacteria > Pseudomonadota > Gammaproteobacteria > Burkholderiales > Burkholderiaceae_D > Rugamonas. The sequence continues at coordinate 3,901 of JBCNOX010000405.1, read as the reverse complement.
GCATGCACAAACACTGATTATGACCACGAACGATATGCCACGTTGGGCAACCGGCTTTGTCCTGCCCATCCTGAACCTGATGTCCGCCCTGCTGGTGGCCGCGCTGGTGATCCACCTGCTCGGCGAAGACCCGCTGGAATCGCTGCAGATCCTGATCAACAGCGCCGTCGTCAATCCTGAAGGGCTGAGCTATACGCTGTTCTACGCCTCCACCTTCATCTTCACCGGCCTGGCGGTGTCGATCGCGATGCAGGCCGGCCTGTTCAACATCGGCGCCGAAGGCCAGATGTACTTCGGTGGCCTCGGCCTGACCCTGGCCATGCTGGCCTTCGACGCTTCGCTGCCGTGGTACCTGCTGATCCCTGCCGGCATCATCGGCGCCGCCCTGTTCGGCGCGCTGTGGGCCTTCATTCCGGGCTACCTGCAAGCGAAACGCGGCTCCCACATTGTGGTGACCACCATCATGTTCAACTTCATCTGCGCCTCGCTGATGAACTTCGTGATCGTGAAATACCTGATTCCGGCAGGCGAACAGAATACCGCTTCGCGTGTGTTCTCGGCTGCCGCTGAAATGCCGCGCCTGGGCAACTGGATCACCGTGCTCGGCGACACCCCGCTGAACATCAGCTTCTTCTTCGCCATCCTCGCGCTGGTGATTTACGGCGTGGTGATGTGGCGCTCTTCATGGGGCTACAAGGTACGCGCACTGGGCCTGAACCAGCATGCGGCCCATTACGCCGGCGTCAAGATCAGCGCCATGATCATCATCGTCATGGCGATTTCCGGTGCGCTGGCTGGCCTTGGTTCGGTCAACTCGATCATGGGCTCGACCCACTACCTGTCGCTGAATTTCGTCGGCGGCGCGGGCTTCGTCGGCATCGCCATCGCGCTGATGGGCCGCCAGCATCCGGTCGGCATTTTCCTGTCGTCAGTGCTGTTTGGTGCGCTGATCCAGGGTGGCTTCGACCTGTCGCTGGAAAAACCGAACATCCCAACCGAAACCTTCATCTTCATCCAGGGCTTGATCATCCTGTTCTGCGGCGCTATGGAAAACCTGTACGCCCCGGCCATCATCAAGCTGATCAAATCGCGCAAGGGCTAATACCATGACTTTCGAAGATCTCCACCTGGGCTCCATCCTCGTCTCCACCGTGCGCAACGCGCCGGTGCTGATTTTCGCCGCCATGGCCGGCCTGTTTGCGGAACGCTCCGGCGTGATCGACATCGGCCTGGAAGGCAAGATCCTGGCTTCCGCCTTCGTGTCGGCAGCCGTGGCCTTCGCCACCAAAAATCCATGGCTCGGCATCCTGGCCGGCATGGGCGTGTCGGTCGTGCTGGCGATGCTGCAAGGCTTCGTCGCCATCACCCAGAAGGGCAACCAGCTGGTAGGCGGCATCGCGATCAATATCGCCATGAGCGGCCTGACTTTCGTGGTCGCGCAGTACTTCTTCCAGCAAGGCGGCCGCACCCCTGACCTGGGCGACGCGCGCCTGTTCGACGTGGTGCTGCCGGGCAGCGCCGCCGTCGCGGACGTGCCTTTCCTCGGCTGGTTCTACACCAAGCTGATTGGCGGCCACTCCGTGCTGGTCTACCTGGCCTTCCTGCTGGTGCCGCTGGTGCACTGGTTCCTGTACCACTCGCGCTTCGGCCTGCGCCTGCGCGCCTGCGGCGAGAACCCGCATGCGGCCGACGCCGCCGGCGTGTCGGTGGAACGCACCCGCTACGCCGCCATGCTGATCGCGGGCATCCTGTGCTCGTTCTCGGGCGCTTACCTGGCCATCGTGCAATCGGGCTTCTTCCTGCGCGACATGTCGGCCGGCGCCGGCTACCTGGCGCTGACCGCCATGGTGTTCGGCAACTGGCGCCCGGTCTACACCTTCCTCGGCTGCCTGATGTTCGGCTTCTTCGGCGCCGTGCAGATCCAGCTCGAAGGCGTCGACCTGCCCGTCATCGGCCGCATCCCTGGCGCCCTGATCCAGATGGTGCCTTACGTCGTCACCGTGATCGTGCTGGCCGGCCTGATGGCCAAGTCGGTGGCGCCGAAAGCCATCGGCGTACCGTTCGTCAAATCGCGCTAAGCGCACCCTCCTTTGCCCTGCGCCGGCCCAGGCCGGCCAGGGTTGCCAATCCTGCCAGCAGCATCGCACCGCCCGCCGGTTCCGGTATCGGCGCTGGCAGGATCTCGTAAATGGTCGCACTGGTCCAATACCAGTCACGCTGCCATTCGTTCATCCCGTAGCTCCACTTCGAAAAGCGGTCGCCCGTACGCAGCCCGGCACCCCAGCCGGAGATAGCTTCGTCATTGCCCCACCAGTTGGCATCGATAGTCAATTGCCCCGTCAACTTGTAGTTGAATACATCAATCTCGCAGCGGAAATAAGGGTCGCTGAGGCTCAGGCAGCCATCGAGGTATTCGCGTCCATCGATGTACAGCGAGGTCAGCTCCGCGAGCGAAATGGCGCCATCCCGGTCCAGGTCTGTCCCGCGAAAGCTGCCTTCCACGCGCGCGTCGTGCTGGAATACGCCGTTCTCATTAAAGCCCGTGTAACTGAATTGCCAATCTTCCGCCCTCGCACTATCGATTGCGCAAGCGAATGCCAACGCCAAAACTAGTTTGCAAGCCATGATGCCCTCCTCGAGTGAGAACCGAATGCCGATGCTAGCAGCAAGTCCGCGAAGATCGAGCCCAGCCGGTATGTCGTGCGCAACACGCATTACGGTTGTGCCAGCGATGCGAGAGGTCTATATTGCAAGGAGCAAGAGGAGCCGCCATGAAGCGACGCACATGGATTTTACGGAGAGTGTTGCCAGTGGCAATTTGCTGCCTGGGCTTGGGCACGGCCGCCCGCGCGCGCGAGGAGCGGGCGACGCACGTCGTGTTTCCCCGCTATTTCTCGATACTCGACACCAGCAAGGGTTTCGACTGGATCGTGCTGCAGGCCGTCATTGAAAAGACATCCGCGAAATTCGGTCCCTTCACATTGTCGCCGTCACGCGAGCCGGTATCGGTGCCGCGCATGCTGCAAGAACTGGCCCGCCCCGACGGCGCCATCAACATCATTGCGCGCGCCACTCACCGCGACCTGGAGGCGCAATTCCAGCCTATCCGCATCCCGATCGACCGCGGCCTGATGGGCATGCGTTTGCTGCTGGTGCGCCAGGCCGACCTGCCGCGCTTTGCCAACGTCCGCACGCTGGAAGACTTGCGGCACCTGAGCGCGGGCCAGGGCAAGGGCTGGGTCGACGCATCGGTGCTGTCTGCCGCCGGCATCAGCGTGGTGGAATCGCCTCGGCCAGGCAGCCTGTTTGGCATGCTGGAAGCGGGCCGCTTCGATTTCTTCCCGCGCGCGCTGGATGAGGCGCCGCGCGAGTACGAAGTGATACGCAAGGCCCACACCAGCATCGTGATCGAACCGACGCTGATGCTGCGCTATCCCCTGCCCCGCTATTTCTTCGTCCGCCGCAATGCGGAAGGCGACAGGCTTGCCGAGCGCATCAAGGCCGGCATGGAGATGATGGTGAAAGACGGCTCGCTGGCAGCGCTGTTCGCCAAACACAAAGGCCCGCTGGTGCAGCGAGCCCAGATCGGCAAGCGGCGCATCATCGAGTTGCGCAACCCGGAGCTGCCGCCGGAGACGCCCCTCCAGCGCAGCGAACTCTGGATCAAGCCTTGAGCTGCGGCGCATCGCGCCGCTCGACCCGCACAATCGCGAGCACGCCCAGCGTCAGCAGGGCAAACGCTGCTCCCGCACCAAAAGTGAAGGCGGGGCCGTAACGGTCCCACAGCAAACCCGCCAGAGCGCTCGATCAGTGTCCCGACCAGGAACAAAGGCAGCAAGCTGTGGATCATTTCGGATGAAATATCCATCAGCATGCTCACCAGGCCCAGCACCCAAATAAC
>JBCNOX010000404.1:0-5245 GCA_039593645.1 Pseudoduganella sp. | reverse complement strand
GTGTCGAGGGATTTGGGGAAGCTGGATGCCAGGCGCCAGGTGATGGCAGGCAGTTCGGCTGCGATAGCCGGTGCGGCGATAACTCCTGCGCCCGCACCTGCTGCGGCCTTCTTGATAAAGGAACGACGTTCCATACGTTCTGTCTCCTTATAAGGGGTTTTATCTCGGGACAGTGTATGGAAATATTTAGTTTCCGGCAACCACCATCTTCTCGATCAGTATCGACCCTGTTTGCTTGGTGCCACGCACCAGCACATCGGTGCCGATGCCGATGATGTCCTTGAACATATCCTTCATATTGCCGGCGATGGTGATCTCTTCCACCGGGTACTGGATCACGCCGTTCTCCACCCAGTAACCGGAAGCGCCGCGGCTGTAATCGCCGGTTACATAGTTGGTGCCCTGGCCCATCAACTCGGTCACCAGCAGGCCGGTGCCCATCTTGCGCAGCATGCCGGCAAAGTCCTCGTCCTTTTTGGTCTGCGAAGAAGTAATGGACAGGTTGTGCGAACCGCCGGCATTGCCGGTGGTTTTCATGCCCAGCTTGCGCGCCGAATAGGTCGACAGGAAGTAGCCCTGCAACACACCGTTCTTGACCACGTCGCGCTTCTGGGTGCGCACGCCTTCTTCATCGAACGGGGCGGAGCCGATCGCGCCCACCACGTGCGGGTCTTCCTTGATCTGGATATGGGACGGGAAGATGTCCTTGCCCAGCGAGTCGACCAGGAAGGAAGACTTGCGGTACAGCGCGCCGCCCGAGGTGGCCTGGACGAAGGCGCCCAGCAGGCCGGCAGCCAGTGGCGCCTCGAACAGCACCGGGCAGGTGCGGGTGGCCAGCTTGCGCGCATTCAGGCGGGCCAGCGAGCGTTCGGCGGCATAGCGGCCTACTGCTTCGGCGCTGGCCATCTTCTTCGGATCGCGCACCGAGGTGTACCAGTCGTCGCGCTGCATCTTGGCGCCCTTGCCGGCGATCGGGGTCACCGACAGGGTGTGGCGCGAATAGGGATAGCCGCCGATGAAGCCGCGCGAGTTGGCCGACACGAAGTGCGACTGCTGCACATGCACGCCGGCGCCTTCGCTATTGGTCACGCGCGGATCGACCGCGAAAGCGGCGGCTTCGGCGCGCTGCGCCAGGGCCACCGCTTCTTCCGTGGAGATCGCCCATGGGTAGAACAGTTTCAGGTCCTGCGGGTTCTTTTCCAGCAGCTCTTCTTCGGCCAGGCCGGCGCAATCGTCTTCCGCGGTGAAGCGGGCGATGTTGTAGGCCGCTTCCACCGTCGCCTTCAGCGAAGCCGTCGAGAAATCCGAGGTGCTGGCATTGCCGCGTTTCTGGCCGATGAACACCGTGACCCCGATACCCTTGTCGCGGTTCTGCTCGATGGTTTCGATCTTGCTCTTGCGGACCGAGACCGAAAGACCGCTGCCTTCGCTGATTTCGACGGCAGCATCGGTGCCGCCCTGCTCGCGCGCGTACTTCAAGACGTCGCTGGCAAGCTGTTTCAACTGGTCCTGGGAATAGGAGAAGGCGGATTCGCTCATGGGGGTCTTTTTGGGGGTCTGGGCGTTAAAACAGTTATCATAGCAGCCGTTTACCGTTTTTACAGGTAGGGTGTGACAGCCCCTGCCCCTCTATCATGCCTAATCCAAACCGTGGCTCCTGTGGCTTCCAGTCCAGCGAGTTCGAACAAGAATACGAACGCCCATCCAAAACCGAGATGAAACGCCAGTCCGACGCCCTGCAGGCGCTGGGCAAGGAACTGGTGGAAGCACCGCGCGACCGCGTCAAGCGTGTGCCGATGCCGGAAGATGTGCGCGATGCCATCCTGGAATGCCAGAATATCAACAATCACGAAGGCCGCCGCCGCCAGATGCAGTTCATCGGCAAGAAGATGCGCTCCCTGACTGAAGAGGAAGTGGCAGTCATCAAGCGCACCATCGAGGGCTGGAAAGGCGCCTCCAAGGCCGATACCGCCGCCTTGCACGCGCTGGAACGCCGCCGCGACAAGCTGCTGGCCGATGACAAGGCCCTGACTGCCCTGCTGGAAGAAGCGCCGCACCTGGACGTGCAGCACCTGCGCACCCTGATTCGCAACGCCCGCAAGGAGCAGGCCGAGAACAAGCCGCCCAAGGCTTACCGCGAGATCTTCCAGATCCTGAAGGACCTGGACAAGATGGCAGCCGGCACCCCGTCGCCAGCAGCCGAAACCGACGTCGACGCGCCTGAAGGCGATGAAGATGAGTGACGAAACCCTGCTGGTTGGCCTGGTATCGATCTCTGACCGCGCCAGCGGTGGCGTGTATCAGGACCAGGGCATTCCGGCGCTGGAAGAGTGGTTGCGCAGCGCCCTGTCCACCCCGGTGCGCTTTGAAACCCGCCTGATTCCCGACGAACGCGCGCAGATCGAGTCCACCCTGGTGGACCTGGTCGACAATGTACGCTGCCACCTGGTGCTGACCACCGGCGGGACCGGTCCGGCGCGCCGCGACGTGACGCCGGAAGCGACTTTGTCCATCGGCACCAAGGAAATGCCTGGCTTCGGCGAGCAGATGCGCCAGGTCAGCCTGGCCTTTGTGCCGACCGCCATCCTGTCGCGCCAGGTGGCCGTGATCCGCGAGACCGCCGACCATGCAGCCCTGGTGATCAACCTGCCCGGCCAGCCGAAGGCCATCAAGGAAACACTGGAAGGCCTGAAGGATGCCGACGGCAAGCAGCTGGTCGGCGGCGTGTTCGCAGCCGTCCCTTACTGCATCGACCTGATCGGCGGGCCTTACGCCGAGACCAACGACGCCGTGTGCAAGGCATTCCGCCCCAAATCCGCCATTCGCAAGAAGGACAACGCATGACCCACCTGCTGGACTCCATCGTCATCGACACCAAGCCCAATCCCGAAGCATCCGTGATCTGGATGCACGGCCTGGGCGACAGCGGCGAAGGCTGGGCGCCTATCGTCAATGAGCTGAACCTGACCGGCCTGCCGGGCATCCGCTTCGTCTTCCCGCATGCGAACACCATGCCGGTGACGATCAATGGCGGCTACGTCATGCGCTCGTGGTATGACATCGTGCATACTGACCTGGGTCGCCAGGAAGATGAAAAGGGCTTGCGCGAATCGCAGATCCTGGTCGATGCGCTGATCGAACGCGAAATAGCGCGCGGCGTTCCTGCCAACCGCATCGTGCTGGGCGGCTTCTCGCAAGGCTGCGCAATGACACTGCAGGCTGGCCTGCGCTACCCGAAAAAACTGGCCGGCCTGATGTGCCTTTCCGGCTATGTGCCGCTGGCCGACAAAGTGGCCGCCGAGCGTCACGCCGCCAACCAGGAGACCCCGATCTTCATGGTGCACGGCCGCATGGACCCGGTCATCCCGATTGCCCGCGCTGTGGCATCGCGCGACCTGCTGGAAAAGCTGGGCTACCAGATCGAATGGCACGACTACCCGATGCAGCACTCGGCCTGCGCCGAAGAGGTGCAGCACATTTCGGCCTGGCTGAAGAAGGTCCTCGCCTAAGGCAGCCTACGGGGACTCGACCCGAAGCGAAGGCCAGCGCGCACGATACGACGCGGCCTTCTGTTCGAACAGGTCACGAAATGGCGTCAAGGGATTGGCGCCAAGCACGCCCTCGTAGAGTATTGCGAGACCGTTTGGCGCGTAGACCGCGTCCGGGCGAATGCCGACGCAGGTCGCCGGCATCAGGAAGCGGTCGATGCCGTCGCTTGCACTACGCAGTGCAGGATAGGGATGTCCGAAATAAGACTCGTACCAGGTATGCACGCGGGCCTGGTTAGCTACTTCAATGGTAACACCGAGGTCGGCGAATAACTGGTCGACCCGCGCCTGCACGGCCTGCTCTCCTTGTTCGCTCAGGTCGGCAGCATCAAAGTAGAACAGGTCGTAATCCTTGATATCCGCCTCGGGCGCGCGCCCCGCCTGCAGATTCCATACGGTCTGGAACAGGCAGCCAGCCACCAGCCAACTGTCGGGAAGATCCAAAGCGCCCCAACGCTCAAGAATGGCGCGGTTGATACGGTTGGCCAGCACGTCCGCGCGAAAACGATCGTGCACTCAATCGTCCGTGGCGGCGAGGTTGCGGCTCAATTTGTCGAGTCCCGCCGCCAGCCGCTCGACGTCGCCCGCCGTGATGGCGCAGGCTTCCGCAATCTGCTCGCTCACCTTCAAGCCCTCGGCGCGCAGCTTGCGGCCTTTCTCGGTCAGCGTCAGCACGCGGTTGCGCTCATCGTTGGGATCGCGGTCGCGCACCAGGTAGCCTTCCGCCTCCAGCCGCTTGACCAGCGGCGTGATCGACCCCGGGTCCTGCTGCAGGCGCTCGGCCAGTCCCTTGATGCCCAGGCCCTCCTGCTCCCACAACACCACCATCACCAGGTACTGGGGATAGGTCAGGTTGAGCGGGGCCAGGATGGGTTTGTACAGCTGCGTCATCTTCAGCGATGTCGAATACAGCTTGAAGCAGAGATGCTGGTCCAGGGTAGGGGGCGTGCGTTTTTCCATGGCGCGTACTGTAGCACAGCCCCCTTTGTGATTAGCGCTTGACCGCAGCCAGGATCACCTTGGCAACAGCCTCCGGTTGCGAGGCCATCGGCACGTGGCTGGCCGGCAGCGTGGTGGTGGTCGCGTTGATCTTGGCAGCGAAGGACTTCTGCAGGCCCGGATCGATCATGCGGTCCTTGGACGCCACGATGTAGTAACTAGGCTTGGTCTTCCACGCCGCCACGTCCACCTTGTCGCCAAAGGCGCTGGCCTTGATCGGTCCCTGGGTTGCGGTCATCAGGCGATGCTCGGCCGGGGTCAGGTCTTGCGCGAAGTTGACGGCCATCGATTCGGCCGACAGGTAGATGAAGCCGTTGTTGTCAGGTTTCAGCGTCGCGATGCCCGGCGGCAGAGGGAAGTCCTTGCCCAGTTCGCCAACCACTTCCCCTTCCGACGGTGCGAAAGCGGCCACGTAGACCAGCGACTTCACCTTGTCGCTGGCGCCAGCCTGGGTGATCACGGCGCCGCCCCAGGAGTGGCCCACCAGCACGACCTTGCCGCTTTGCGCATCGATCACGCGCTGGGCAAAGGCCACGTCGTCCGCCAGGGAGGTCAGCGGGTTCTGCACCGAAACCACCTTCACGCCCTGCTTCTGCAGGATCGGGATCACTTTGTTCCAGGCCGAGCCGTCGGCGAAGGCGCCGTGCACCAGCACGACAGTGGTGTCTTCGGCCGCGTGGGCAGGCACCAGGGCAGCG
>JBCNOX010000403.1:0-5251 GCA_039593645.1 Pseudoduganella sp. | reverse complement strand
GATCAGCTTTTCCTGCGCCGCCCGGCCGTCGTTCTGCGCGAACTGCGGGTCTTCGGCCATGTCGGCTCGGCCAATTGCGTGCATCAGGCGCTTGTAAATAGGGTTGCTGTTGCCGGCGATGACCACGTACGAGCCGTCACGCGTCGGGTAAGTGTTCGACGGTGCGATTCCCGGCAACGCGCCGCCGCTTCGTTCGCGCACGTGGCCAAGCAGGTCGTACTCGGGCACCAGGGATTCCATGAGGTTGAACACGCTCTCGACCAGCGACACGTCGACCACCTGGCCATCGCCATTGCCCATCTTCACGCGCAGAACAGACATGAGCGCGCCCATCACGGCATGCAGGGAAGCCAGGGAATCGCCAAGGCTCACGCCAACGCGCGCTGGCACGCCGCCCGCCTCGCCAGTGGTGTAGCGAATTCCGCCCATCGCTTCGCCGATGGCGCCAAAGCCCGGCCGATCCTTGTACGGGCCTGTCTGGCCGTAGCCGGAAATGCGCACCATGGTCAGCTTGGGATTCAGCGAGTGCAGCACATCCCAGCCAAGGCCCAGCTTCTCCAGCGCGCCGGGCTTCATGTTCTCGATCAGCACATCGGCGTCGGCACACAACTGTTTGACCAGCGCAATGCCTTCCGGCGCCTTCAGGTTGATGGAGATGGATTTCTTGTTACGCGACTGCAGGTACCACCACAGCGAGGTCCCCTTATGCAGCTTGCGCCATTTGCGGATCGGATCGCCCTCGCCTGGCGCCTCGATCTTGATCACCTCAGCCCCAAATTCCGCCATCAGCCGCGCCGCAAACGGCGCCGCGATCAGCGTCCCAATCTCGATAACCTTAATTCCCAGCAACGGACCCGCCATTTTGCCCACTCCTCTTGCAATTACATTATCATTAGCGCCAAGCCAATCATTCTAACCGGAGGCGAAAAATGCTGTACAAGGGGAGCTGCCACTGCGGCAATGTGAGGTTTGAGGCAGAGGGCAACATCGAAGGGCTGGTAGCCTGCAACTGTTCCATTTGCCAGCGCAAGGGCGCGTTGATGTGGTTCATCCCGCGCACCAGCCTGAAATTGCTGACGCCTGAGGAAGACCAGGCAACCTATGTTTTCAACAAGCACGTGATCAAGCACCGCTTCTGCCCGAAGTGCGGCATCCATACCTACGGCGAAGGCACAGCTCCGAGTGGCGGTGAAATGGCCGCGGTTAACGCCCGCGTGCTGGAAGACATTGAGCTGGACAGCTACCCTGTCCAGCATTATGACGGACGCAAACTGTAAGGAGCCACCATGGCACAAGAACTTGTTTACGACAGCCAGACTCAATCGGCAAAAGACTGGGCATTCTGGCTTTACCTCGGCCACGGCCTGAGCGTGTTCTTCACGCTCGGCGCCGCGTCCTTTATTCCCCTGATCCTGAACTACATCAAGCGCGATGACAGCGCCGGCACTTTCGTCCACAGCCACCACGGCTGGATGATCCGCTCGTTCTGGTGGTACCTGGTGTGGATGGCCGTCGGCTGGGCGTTGTTCATTACCTTGCTCGGCATCCCCCTCGCCTGGTTGATCTGGGTTGGCGCGTGGCTGTGGAAGATCTACCGGCTGATTCGCGGCATCACGGCCCTCAACAGCAACGCCCCAGTCGGAAACTCATAAAGCGCGCAGGAAGGCCACCAGGTCGGCCTTCTCCGCTGCCGACAATTTCGTCTCGAGGATCAGGTTGAAGAATTCCACCGTATCCTCGAGCGTCAACAGCCGCCCGTCATGCAGGTAGGGTGGCGACTCCTTGATTCCCCGTAGCGGGAACGTCTTGATCGGGCCATCGCCCACCATCATTGCGCCCTTCACTTCGTGCGGCTTGAAGAAGCGTTCCGTGCGCAGGTTGTGCATCATGTTGTCGCTATAGTGCGGCGGCGTGTGGCATGTCACGCATTGCGCCTTGCCGAAGAAGAGCGCCTGACCGCGCAGCTCCTGCTCGTTTGCCTTGCGCGGATCGAGCTTGCCGGTGACGCCCAGTTTAGGCGCCGGCGGAAAGTCCAGGATGTTCTGGAATTCGCCCATGAAGTGCACCTGGCTGCCGCGCTCCAGTACATTGACGCCCTTCTTGGTCGCGATGACCGGGTCGCCGTCAAAGTAGGCCGCACGCTGTTCGAATTCGGTGAAGTCTTCCACGGACTTCAGTGCACGCTGCGAACCAAACAGGCGCTGCATGTTTACTCCGCGCAGCGTCGGCGTGTCGAGGCGGTGCCGGAATGGTTGTGGCCTGATGTCACCCACCAGGTGGGTCGATGCATTCGTGTGGCCGTTGGAGTGGCAATCGAAGCAGCTCACGCCTCGGCTGGGCCGCTCCGAGCGACGGTCTTCGGTCTGGTTGAACTGCTGCTGCGGGAATGGCGTCAGCAGAAGTCGCAGGCCTTCCAGCTGTTTCGGGTTCAGGATGCCGTTGAACATCTGGTGGAAATTATCGATCGTCAGCAGCTTACCCTTCGATACGTCGCCCAGGTCGGGGCGTGTGGTCAGGAAGATCGGTGCGGGAAACTCCGGCAGCAGGTGGTCGGGGAAATCGAATGCGAGGTCGAAGCGATTAAGGTCACGCTGCTCCTGCTTCTTGATTTCGTCGATGTGAAACTGAGGGAATAACATGCCGCCCTCTGGATGATTCGGGTGGGGCAGCGGCAGGAAGCCGTGCGGGTACAGGCCTTTCTCGCGGATCTCTTCCGGGCTCATTGCGCCCAGCTTGTCCCAGGTGATACCGCGTGGCAGCTTGACCCGAATGCCCTCCTGCACAGGCTTGCCACGGAACATGGTCACGCCGTTCGCCGGCCGGTTCGACAGGTCATACCGGCTTTCGAGGAAGGCCGCCTGCTCGCGCATCAAACCTGCCCGCGCCGCCTTCATCCTTTCAAACGTGGTCTGGAAATCTTCTTTCGCCACCACGGGCATATAACTTGTGGGCGGCGCTGCGGAAATCAGACAAGTAGCGCCACACAGCACGGCGCCTGCTGCAATCTTTAGAATTTGCATGACGGTCTCCCCTGCTTGATGTCCGACCAATTTAAGCAAGTAGAGAGAATCGATCAATACGCGCACGCCATTGTATTGATCAATCGCATGGATAGCTAACTAGCTACATGGTTGCCAATGCGCGTTCGATGTCGGCGATCAAGTCTTCGGGGTCTTCGAGGCCGATGTTGAAGCGGACCAGGGTGCCTTTTTCTTTCCAGTTCTTGCGCATTGCGTGGATGCGGTATGGAATGCACAGGCTGTGCGCGCCGCCCCAGCTATAGCCGATCCCGAACAGCTTGAGCGAATCGACGAAGCGGTCGGTTTGCTCCTCAGTGTACTTCTCGTCGAACAGCACGGAGAACAGGCCGCCGGCGCCGGTGAAGTCGCGCTTCCAGTTTTCATGGCCAGGACAGTCTTCAAAGGCGGGGTGCAGGACTTTGCGGATTTCCGGGCGGGCTTTCAGCCAGCTTGCCACTTTGCGGGCGGAGGCATCGTGCGTCTCGAAGCGGATCTTCAGTGTTGGCAGGTTGCGCAGCACGAGGTAGGTGTCGTCGGCGCTGACGCCCATGCCCAGCCGCATGTGGGCCATGCTTAAACGCTCATGCAGCAGCGGGTCGCGTGTAACCAGGGCGCCCATCAGCACGTCGGAGCCACCGGACTGGTATTTGGTCAGCGCCTGCATCACAATGTCGACGCCAAGGTCGAAGCCGCGCAAGGCCAGGCCGGCGGACCAAGTGTTGTCGAGGGCGACCAGCACGCCCTTTTGCTTCGCGGCGTCGCAGATGGCGCGCAGGTCGGGCACTTCCATCGAGACCGAGCCCGGAGCCTCGGTCCAGATCAGCTTTGTGTTGGGCTGGATCAGTTCTGCGATGCCTGCGCCGATCATCGGGTCATACAGGCGCGCGGTGATGCCGAAATCGGCGGTCAGCCATTTGCCGAGGTCGCGGTTAGGGCTGTAGACGTTATCGGGCAGCAGGACATCGTCGCCGGACTTCAGCAGCGCGAAATCGCACATGGCGATGGCGGCGAGGCCGCTTGGGGCCAGCAGGCAGTGGCTGCCGCCTTCGATTTCAGCCAGGCGGGCTTCGAGCGTGAAAGTGGTTGGCGTGCCGTGCAGGCCGTAGGTGTAGGCGTTTTTTTCTTTCCAGTCGCCAGAGCGCATGGCGGCGACGTTCTTGAACAGGACGGTGGACGCGTGGTGGATCGCACTGGGGAAGGCGGCGAAGCCCTCGGGCGGCACGTAGTCCGTGTGGATGATTTGGGTTTGGAGGTGCTTTTTGGTCATGGGACCTATTCTAACCAAAACCGGTGAAGCGGGGTCTGACCCGCAGGGTCAGACCCCCGACGGTATTACGGCCGCGGGTTTCGGTTGTGCGACTTTGACTTTCTCAAAAAGTCAAAAGCCTCGAACCAAAACCCGCGGCCGCTGAGCAGACGCGGTCTGACCCTGCGGGTCAGACCGCGGTTTACCGGTTTTTACTGCGCCTCGCCCCACAGGTCATGTGCATCGGCAGTGGTAATCTCCACGTCATAGAACTGTCCCACCGCCAGCTTTTTCTTCGGATCAAACGGACGCTTGACGTGCACCACACCATCAATCTCCGGCGCATCCGCAGCCGAGCGACCAATTGCACCGCTAGGGGTCAGTTCATCGATCAGCACCTTGACGGTCTTGCCAACCTTCGCCTTCAGTCGATTGCGCGAAATCTCTTCCTGCAGCAGCATCACACGGCCACGGCGCTCTTCACGCACTTCATCCGGCACAGGATTCGGCAGTTCATTCGCGGTAGCGCCTTCCACCGGCGAATAAGCGAAGCAACCCAGGCGGTCAATCTGCGCTTCCTTCAGGAAGTCCAGCAGGTATTCAAACTCCGCCTCAGTCTCGCCGGGGAAGCCGGCGATGAAGGTCGAGCGGATCACCAGCTCAGGATTCATCTCGCGCCATTTCAGGATGCGCTCCAGGTTCTTCTCGCCCGAAGCCGGACGCTTCATGCGCTTCAGCACATCCGGATGCGCGTGCTGCAGCGGCACGTCCAGGTAAGGCAGGATATGGCCGTCGCCCATCATCGGGATGATTTCATCCACGTGCGGGTAAGGATAAACATAGTGCAAACGCACCCAGGCGCCATACTGCTTGGCCAGCTCGCCCAGGGCCTGGGTCAGCTGGGTCATATGGGTCTTCACCGGACGGCCGTTCCAGAAGCCGGAACGGAACTTCACGTCCACGCCGTAAGCGGAAGTGTCCTGCG
>JBCNOX010000402.1:0-5254 GCA_039593645.1 Pseudoduganella sp. | reverse complement strand
ATCGCCGTTTGCCACGGCGGTGGTCACCTCCGCCATCTTACGCACCTGTGAGGTCAGGTTACCCGCCATCGAGTTCACCGAGTCGGTCAAGTCCTTCCAGGTACCCGCCACGCCTTTCACCTGCGCCTGGCCACCCAGCTTGCCCTCGGTACCCACCTCACGCGCCACGCGGGTCACCTCGGACGAGAACGACGTAAGCTGCTCCACCATGGTGTTCGCCGTCATTGCCGCGCGCAGGTATTGGCCCTTCAGCGGATGCCCGTCAACTTCCAGCGCCATGGTCTGCGAGAGGTCGCCCTTTGCCACGGCGCCGATCACGCGCGCCATTTCGGTGGTAGGGCGCACCAGGTCGTCGATCAGTGTATTGACCGCGCTGATAATGGTCGCCCAGCCGCCGGAAACATGAACGGTTGCACGCTGCGTCAGGCGGCCTTCGCGGCCCACCACGCGGCTAACCTCCGTCACCGACTTCACCATTCGCTCGTTGGTTTCGATGATGTCGTTGAGGGTATCGGCGATCTTGCCCGACACGCCCGTCCAGTCGGACGGCAAGCGCGCGGAAAAATCGCCTTTTTTCAGGGCCATCAGGGTGGACAGGATCAGCTTCAGGTCCAACTCTTCCGGCAGTTCGGTCATGTCGTTCATTCGACGGTACCTCAGGTATGAAGTGGAATGCTAGGGGGAAGGCCTAATGTCACTCCGGCCGCTGCGACAGTCAAGTCCCAATATGATAAAAAGCTTCACTTTGTCAACTTTGCAACGCGCTGAGAAACATTTTCCTTAGCATAACGAGGTGCAATTTTCCAACGCGCACGATTGCGGCGGCCGAAATCGGGGTCAGAATTCGGGGTCAGGTCTGTCATTTGGACAGTCGAAACGTACCTTTGATATTTCTCAATACATTCCTTCGAAAGCGTTGATCGCGCGGCTGACGGTTTTGACGGAAACCCGTGCATATCGGGCAATTTCAGGCATCGAATAAGCCAGCGAACGGTAGGCGCGCGCCATCGCTTCCTTGGGATCGCGATATTCGGCGAAGTAGTCTGCAAGCGGCTTTGAGAGAGCTCGCCGTTCAACGCGCTTCAACTCCATCAAGTCTCCGTCGGGGCGGAGGTCGGTGGCACGAGCGCAAAATTCTTCGTCCCCCAGCAGAAGCTGGTTCGAAACGGCACGGAGAGGACTGTGGGCGCCAATTCCCGCGGCAACAAATGCCTCGTAAGCGCGCCGCGCTGCGTGTTTATTGGCGCCGAAGTGGGCAAGCAAGTCATCCGTCCGCAACCAGCCGTGGCCCTCGACCAGCCCCATGGTCGTGTTGTAACTGCTCCACGGCCATTGCGAGGGCAGAGCAACCAGATCAGCGCGCACGGGATTGAGTTCGATGTAGCGCGCGAGTTCCTTGAGATAAAGTTCGCGCTGGCACAGGATTGCTTTGAAGCGCCCTTGGAAGACGTGCCCGACCAGGTTATGCGCGCGATTGAAGTACTGCGAGTAGCTGCCGTTCAGGTGGCGCATGGCGCGCGAAAGATTCCCGTCAGCCGTCTCAAGCAGGAGGTGGAAGTGGTTGGTCATCTGGCAATAGGCCAGCACCGCCAGATTGAATCGGTCGCATGTCTCGCCTAGCAGGGTTAGCCAGGTCAGCCGGTCACCATCGTTCCGGAAGATTTGATCTTTCCGGTCGCCGCGTGACGTCACGTGGTACAGCGCATCGCTGAGTTCAATTCTTAATGGGCGGGTCATGGGAAAAGCTTAAGCCGCTTATCCCACCGCATTATTGCGATGTCGCAATGGATATGAACACCCCCGCAGTTGAGCAAACGATCGCGGGTGTTTTGATCTATATCAAAGGTGTGCGGCGACTGTCCAAATGACAGACCTGACCCCGAATTTATTTCAATTGTTTGAGGAGGAAGGCATAGGTCAGCGCCCACATCTGGGCCTGCTGGTCATTGTTGGCGGCACCGGCGTGGCCGCCTTCGGTGTTTTCCCAGTACAGCACATCGTGGCCCTGGTCTTTCATCTTGGCCACCATCTTGCGGGCGTGGCCGGGGTGCACGCGGTCGTCGCGGGTGGAGGTGGTGAACAGCACGCGTGGATAGTGCTTGTCCTTGAACACGTTGTGGTAGGGCGAATATTGGCTGATGGTGGCCCATTGCGCCGGGTCGTCAGGGTCGCCGTATTCCCCCATCCAGGAGGCGCCGGCCAGCAGCTTGCTGTAACGCTGCATGTCCAGCAGGGGCACCTGGCACACGACGGCATTGAACAGGTCGGGCCTTTGCGTCAGCGCGGCGCCAACCAGCAGGCCGCCATTGCTGCCGCCCATGATGCCGAGGTGGCGCGGGCTGGTGATCTTGCGCTTGATGACGTCCTGCGCGACCGCGATGAAATCGTCGAAAGCGCGCTGGCGGTTTTCCTTCAGTGCGGCCTGGTGCCAGCGCGGGCCGAATTCGCCGCCGCCGCGGATATTGGCCAGCACGTAGGCGCCGCCGTGCTTGAGCCATGCTTCGCCGGTCGTGCCGCTATAGAAGGGTTTCATCGATACTTCGAAGCCGCCATAGCCGTACATCACGGTCGGATTCTTGCCATTCAGCCTGGCCTTCTTGTTCATCAGGACGAAGTAGGGCACCTGGGTGCCGTCCTTTGATATGGCCATGTGCTGCCGCACCGTGTAAGGCTTGCCGTCGAAATAGGCGGGCAGGGATTTCAACGGGGTGCGTTCATCGCTGCCGGCATGGGCCAGGTACAGCGTGGTCGGCGTCAGGAAATCCGTCACCGTCAGGAAGTACTGGTCGGATTCGATCGGGTCGAGCGGTTGCACTGCCAGCGTGCCGAATGCCGGGGCGTCAACGACGCGCCGCTGCCATTTGCCGTCCACGTGGCGCAGTTCGACCAGGTGGTTCTTCACGTTATCGAGCACGTTGAGCAGTAGTGCCGAGCGCGTCGCGGAAACGCCGTCAAGCGAGCTGCTTGGCGTCGGTGCGAAGAGCACTTCGAACCGGCGTTCGCCGGCCATGAAGCGCTTGAAGTCGGCGGCCAGCAGCGAGCCTTGCTGGTAGGTGGCGCCGTTGACGCTCCAGTCGGAGCGCAGGTCGATGATCAACTGGTCGCGCACGGTGTAGGCGTTGGCGTCCTCCGGCTTGTCGATCTTGACCAGCTTGTCGCCTTCGCGCACGAACAGTTCGCTGGCGTAAAAGCCGATCTGGCGGTTGATGAACTGGTAGCTGTGGCCTGGCGTGAAGTCCTTGTAGGCGCCGACGCCCAGGTCATCGGCTTTGGCTTCGTACAGCGTGGCGGCTGCGGCCAGCGGGGTGCCGCGCTTCCATTCCTTGACGATGCGCGGATAGCCGGACGTGGTCAGGCTGCCTTCGCCAAAATCGGTCGAGACGAAGATGGTGTCGGCATCGATCCAGCCGATATCGCTTTTCGCTTCCGGCAGGTTGAAGCCGTCGGTCACGAAACTGCGTTTGGCCACGTCGAACTCGCGCACCACGTGTGCATCGCCGCCGCCACGCGACAGCTGCACCAGGCATTGTTCGCCTGTCGGGTACAGGCCGGACACGCCGTGCCAGACCCAGTTTTCGTTTTCGTCGGCGGCCAGCTTGTCGATGTCGAGCACCGTTTCCCACTCCGGCTCGGCCTTCTGGTATTGCGCGAGCGTGGTGCGGCGCCAAATGCCGCGTGTGTGCCGGGCGTCGCGCCAGAAGTTATACAAATAGTCGCCGCGCTTGCTGACGTAGGGGATGCGCTCTTTGGAATTGAGGATGGTCTTCAGGCGCTCGTGGATGGCGGGATAGTCCGCTTGCGCCTGCAGCTCCTGGAGCGCGGCCGCATTCTGTTTTTCGACCCAGGACAGCGCATCGGCGCCGTCCACCTCCTCCAGCCAGAGGTAGGGATCCGGCATCCCCTTGGGCGCCGTCACAGCTGGCGGGCCTCAAAGGTATTGCACTGGGCGATTTCGCCCGATTCGATGCCGCGGTTGAACCAGCGCACGCGTTGCGCCGAGCTGCCGTGGGTGAACGAGTCGGGCATGACTTCACCGCCGGCCTGCTTTTGCAGCGCGTCGTCGCCGATCGCGGTGGCTGCGTTCAGTGCTGCTTCCACGTCGCCTTTTTCGATGATGCTGCGGGCGCGGTTGGCATGGTAGGCCCAGACGCCGGCGAAGCAGTCGGCCTGCAGTTCCAGCCGCACCGACAGGGCGTTGGCCTGGCGTTCGGAGGCGTTGCGCTGGGCGTTGTGCACCTTGTCGCTCAGGCCCATCAGGTTCTGCACGTGGTGGCCGACTTCGTGGGCGACCACATAGGCTTGCGCGAACTCGCCCGGTGCGTGAAAGCGCTGTTCCAGCAGGCGGAAGAAATCGAGGTCGATGTAGATGTCCTGGTCGCCGGGGCAGTAGAACGGGCCGGTGGCCGAGCGTCCGGTACCGCAGGCGGTCTGGATCGCGCCGCTGAATACCTTCATCTTGGGCATCTGGTAGGTGCCGCCGTTGCGGCGGAACAGTTCCGTCCACACGTCTTCGGTGTCGGCCAGCACCACCTTCATCAGTTTGTATTCGCGGTCATTGGCTTCGGCGTGCGGACGCTGTTGCTGCTGCTGGCTTACCTGGACCGGGCCGCCGCCACTCAACAGGCCGAGGATGGTCATGGGGTTGACGCCCAGCACCCAACCGCCAATCAGCGCAATGACGATAGTGCCGATACCGATCGATCGGCCGCCGAAGCCGAAACCGCCGCCACCGCCGCCATCGCCACGGTGATCTTCGACGTTTTCGCTTTCCCGGTTACCTTCCCAACGCATTTTTTAACTCCTTGTTTGTTTTCGCTAAGTGTAACGCATTGGTGCGCAGCCCAGGCGCACGTAGAATGCTCGGCATGAAGATTGAACGGAAAACCATGGTCGTGGCGTTGGCCGCTGTGATGTTGTTGGCAACTGCTGCGGGCGGCGCCTGGTACTACCAGCGCCTGAAGGAGCGCGGCAGCCTGCCTTGCGCGCAGCAGCAGCCTTCCCGGTTCAGCCCATATTGCCTGGCGCAGTCGCAGGCGGCTGCCGGGCGCGGCGACCGGGCTGCGATGGCGGCGCTGGTGGAATATTTCGACAGGCGCCAGCCGGCGGAGGCCATCCGCTGGACGCGGGCAGCCGCGAAACTGGGCGAGCCGCGGGCGGTGCGCCGGGTGCTGTCCTCGTGCGGCGCTGCGGGACCATTTGCCGTTGAGGAGGCGCAAGCCGTACTGCCGGCGGCGCCGGCACTGGAGGCGCTGAA
>JBCNOX010000401.1:0-5261 GCA_039593645.1 Pseudoduganella sp. | reverse complement strand
GTAATTGGTTGCCTTCACTTCCACGGTTGCGGACTGGCCGAGCTGGTTCTTCATTGCGGCGCCATCAACGTCGGTCGCGGTGACCGATGGGATGCTGGTCACGGTGGTGCCCAGGGTGCCGCCGAAGCTGCCGGCTGTGTTGTTGTACACGATCGCGCCGACGCCGCCCGATGCCTGGCAGTTCGACACTTTGGTCGCGAAGTCCACGGTGCCGCGCTGGATCAGGCAGACCTTGCCGGATACCGAGCTGTTGACTGCATCGCCCAAACCGAAGTCGGCCAGCGGAGCGGTGCGCGAGACCTTTGGCGAACCGTCCATGTCGCCTGGGGTGTACACGGTCGAGCCTACGGACAGTTTGGACTCGGAGCCGGCGCCCATTGGCACGGTCGACAGCACCGCTACGCCTGGGCCGGAGATCTCAACCTTGGTGTTGTATTGCGAGAAGGTCGCCCACTGCTTGTTCTCGTCCACGGCAGCGACCATCATCACGCTGGCGTAGCCTGCCGGGTAGGAAACCACGGTATTGCCATCGTTGCCGGCAGCAGCGATCGAGAGCACGCCCTTGGCCTGCAGGTTGTCGAAGGCGCGCTTTTCAGTCGCGCTGGAGCGGCCGCCACCCAGGGACATCGAGATCACGTTCGCACCAGCTGCGCCGCACTTGTTGGCTGCGGTGGTCAGGGAGGAGGAATAAGCCCAGCCATCGGCGCCAAACACTTTGACGATGTGCAGCTTCAGCTTCTTGTTCGGGTTCACGCCAACCACGCCCACGGCGTTGTTGATGCCGGCAATGGTGCCAGCCACGTGCGAGCCATGGTGGTTTTCGTCGGTGTACCAGTTGCCGGTGCCGGTGTCGTATTCGCCGGTCACGGCGTTGCCATTCAGGTCTTCGTGGGCATTGTCGTAGCCGGAATCAATGATGCAGACCTTGCGGTTCGAGGTATTGGCGTCGGACAGCTGGTCAGCCTGCACAGCCTTGATGCCCCATGGTACGAGCTGTCCGAGCTGGTAAGGAGTGCCGGTCGAAGGCGAGGTGGTCGCGAACAGCTGGCGCTTGACGTCCTCTTCAACCAGGATCACGTTCGGGTTATGTTCCAGGCCCTTGATTGCCTGGGTCGGCACTTCGATCGCCATGGCGTCCATGCCGAAGATTTCATGTTTGATATTGCCTTTGGCAGCAGCGACGGCCGATTTCACGGCGGCTGCCTTGCCTGGCTGGAATTGCACGATGACGCGGGTGGTGTCGTTGGCGGCGAAGGCCTGGCCAGCAGCACCGACAGCAACTACTGCAGCCAGCAGCTTGGCGCCGGCAGCGATTTTCGAAACTTGGAATTGCTTTTGAACCATGGAAATTCTCCCACTCTGTGTAAGGTGTATGTCCCCGGGCCGTTGTTCGGCGCGAATATTATTTGCCGTAACGCAAACGTTTTGCGCTCGACTGGACTGAGTGTATGGAGAAAAACTCAAGAAATCTATCGAAATGTCTCTATTTGTATTTGACTGTTGAATTTGACATACACATTTGTTAAGAATGAGACACTTTGCAAGTCACCGTCCCAAACTTAACAAATGAAAGTGTATTTTGCCGTATGCTGCCCGGCATGGACGACTTTATTGAAATCTACGACGGCGCCCTGTCGCCGGACCAGTGCCAGCAGATCCTGGCGCGTTTCGAGGCCAGTGGCAAAGCCGTGCGCGGCAAGACCGGGCAGGGCGTGGACGTGGCCAAGAAGGATAGTTACGACCTGACCATCAGCCAGCATGCGGAATGGAACGACGTGTCCAACCTGATGATGGCCAGCGTGCTGACCCACCTGTCTTCGTACATGGACAAGTACCGCATGCTGCTCACCGGTGCCTTGTCGCCGCGCGTGGCCGATCCCGAAACCGGGCAGCCGGTCACCCTCAATATCGACAATTTCGACCGCTGCGGCCGGCCATACCTGGCGGAGCTGATCCAGTCGATGTACCGCTGCGGCCCGATCAATGTGCAGAAGTACCTGCAGGCCAGCGGCGGCTACCATCATTGGCACTCGGAGATCTATCCGCAGAACGCCAGTTGCGAAACGCTGCACCGCGCTTTGCTGTTCCAGTTCTACCTGAACGACGTGGCGGAAGGCGGGGAGACGGAGTTCTACTACCAGCAGCGCAAGGTGGCAGCGCGCCAGGGCCGGCTGATCATTGCGCCGGCCGGCTTCACCCATACGCACAAGGGAAATGTATCGCGCAGCGGCGACAAATACGTGGCTACTTCGTGGATTCTGTTCCAGCGCGCCGAAGCGATGTTCGGCGCGCCGGCTTAAGGCGCGCGCTGGAAGCGATCAGGCGCGGCGACGGCGGCGTGCCAGGGCCATGGCGCCCAGGCCGCCCAGCAGCAGTGCGCCGCTGACAGGTTCAGGTACGTCGGCCGGAGGAGCGGCACGGTCGCCTTGCAGGCTGACGTTGTCGATGGCCCAGCTCTCGTCGTCGCCAGCCTGCCAGACATTGCCGGAAGCGAAGAACTCGATGGTATGCGCACCGGCAGCCAGCTGGCCCAGGTTCAGGTTGATGGTGTAAGCCTGGTCGTTCCAGCCGGAGAAGCCCAGCTGGGAGTTGTAGATCAGGGTGGTCAGGCTGGCGTTCGATGCCGCCACGCCACTGAAGAGGTCGAAGTTCTGCTGGAATTTCAGGACGCCGTCCACGCTGATGTTGAAGTAGTCCGGGCCGCAGCAATTGCTGCCGTCCCAGGAATCCAGCGCGCCGAACGACAGCGACAGGACGGTGTTTTCGACCGCGCCGCCAAGGTTCAGGTTCAACACCGAAGCTGCGGCAGGATTGCCAGGCGCATTGTTGCGCAGCATTTGCTGGCCGAAGCCGAGCGCGCCGTAACCTTGGGTGCCGGTCAGGAAGCCTGCACCGGTAAAGCCATTGGTGTTGGATTCGAAGTTATTGGTGTACAGGACGGCTGCCGATGCCGGGATGGAGGCCGCTGCTGCCAGGGCAGCGAGGATTGCTTTGACTTTCATTTAAGCTTTCTGGTTATTGTGATCAAAGCGATTCTTTAAAGCAAAACTTGTGCCATGCAGCAAAATCAATGACTTAAGTAATTTGCAACTACCGATTGTAAAGTTTTCCGACAGTAAGTCGCCAGTCCAGGTTGACTCCCAGGCTGGCTAATACGATCAGCGCGAAGCCCGCCACTTGCCAGGCGCTGATCAGGTGACCGTACACCAGATAGTCCCAGCACACCGCAGCGGCCGGATAAATGAAAGTCAGCACGGCGATCGCTGCCGTTTCCATGCGCGGGGTGGCGCCGTAAATCATGACGTAGGCCATGGCGGTCGGCACCAGGCCCAGGGTGGCCAGCCAACCCCATTGCGCGGCGCTCAGGCCGCCGGGCGGGATGGTGCTGAAGGCGCCGAGCAGCAGGGCGCCGGTCATGCAGTGCACCAGCGCCGTCAAGTGCGGCGGCGTGCCGCGCATCGATTTGGTGGTCAAGGTCACGCCGGCATAGGCCAGCGCGCCAGTCAGGGTGCTGGCGATGCCGAGCAGGTAATTGGCATCCATCGGTTCGTCGAAACGCACGCCGCATGCCAGCACCAGGCCGCCGAAACCCACCGCGACCCAGGCCAGCTTGTTGGCCGCCAGCCGTTCGCGCAATAACAGGGCGCCGAGCAGCAGCACCATGAAAGGCTGCACGTGGAAGACAATGGTAGCGACTGCGATGCCGATGCGCCGGATCGCTTCGAAAAAAGTGACCCAGTTCACGACCATCAGCACGCCGCTGAAGGCGGCCAGCCGGAAAGCGCGCAGCGGCATGTTCTCACGCCTGAACATTCCCTTCCAGCCGCAGTAAAGCGCCAGGGCCACGGCGCCGATGGCGCAGCGGAAGAACACTGTGGTGACTGGATCGAGGCCCGCCTCCTGGACGTAGATGCCCAGGGTGCTCAGCATGAGCATGGCGATGATGTAGGTGAGGACGGGACGGTGCATGCCCCGCATCATCGCATGAAAAAAAATGGGGACGTACCCCAATTAAGGGCTGGTCCCCGTTTATTGCAGCGTTTGTGCCGATTTACTGCACGGTGAGGATGACTTTGACGCTGTCGTCGACGGCGGACTTCTCGATATAGCCGATGGCCTGCACGTCGGCGGCGACCGCTTTCTTCACCTCGGCGCTCGATCCATACTCCTTGGGCGCCGTGCCCTTGCCGGTAAACACCAGCTTCGACCACTGCGCCTTGACCTGGGCGCTGTCCTTGCCCAATACCTTCTGGCTGAACTCATTGCGCAGCGGGCCTTCGGTATGTTCGATCGGTGTGAACAGGGTCGATTTGCCAAGGAAGAATTGGGCTGCCTGTTCGCTGAACATGCGCGAGGCCGGATTCTTCGGATTGACGATCACGACGATTTCGGCTGCCAGAACCGGCAGGGCGGCACACATCATCGCTGCGGCAAGCAGCGGCTTGATTCGCTTGTCCATGGCTGCCTCCTCAGAACACGAAGTCGAGTGCTACGGCATACACGTTCACTGACTCATTGAAGCCAGGCTTGGCGTTGATGAACGCACCGGGCCCGTCTTTGGGCTTGATGTGATCGACCTGGACTTTCAGTGCCAGCGATTTGTAGAAGTCCCAGCGCACCCCGACCGCGTCGGACGTCTGCAAGGCCGCCTTGGCCAGGTTGTTGACGCCTGCGCCGAGCGGCGCCAGTGGCCCGGTGGTCGGCAAGCCCGCTACGCTGCGTGCAGACTTCTGCTTGATGCTGCCATGGTAGTAGTAGGGCAGGAATTTGCCGAAGCGGTAGCCCGCCATGGCATACCACGAATTGGTGTCATGGACGATCAGGGTATCCGTGCGGCGCATGGCATATTCGGCTTGCAGCACGACGTTTTTCCAGTCCATGGTGCCGCCAACGGAAGTGAAGGTGCCCTTCACGTCATTCAGCGGCATCATGTTCGCCACCGAGCCAAGCCCCACCGCGCGCAGTGTGGTCACCAGTCCGGTCAGCGTTGGATTGTCGACCACGCTGAAGTCGGCCTGTGCGCGGCCGAAGCGCAGCGTGAACGGGCCGTTTTCCGCGACCACGTGCAACAGCAGCATCTTGCGGAACTCGATGTTCTGCGCGGGCTGGTCGACGTCGGCGCGGCCGGTGCCAAGCTGCACGCTCAGCGAGGTATCGCCGAAGCTGTGCTGGTACAGCAGGTCGACGCCATCGAAGGAGTCGAGTGTCACCTGGCGGTAGACTTCGGCCGGCGGGCGCAGCATGGTGTTGGCATAGCCCAC
>JBCNOX010000400.1:0-5277 GCA_039593645.1 Pseudoduganella sp. | reverse complement strand
CGATCCGCACGCCGCGCCGTTCAATCGACAAGGAAGGCAATCCGGTGATGGTGGAAACCTTCGGTCGCCACGATCCTTGCGTCGGCATCCGCGCCACGCCGATTGCTGAAGCGATGCTGGCCCTGGTGCTGATGGATCATGCGCTGATGCACCGCGCGCAATGCGGCGACGTCAAGGTGTCTACCCCGGATATCTCCAAAGCGTGATACCTGCGCAGGCTTTCGGATTCGCGCTTTTCCTCTTCTGTTATTACGCTTACGCCGGTACTTTTTCGACATACGCCAGCCTGTATTTCCAGGGCAGGGGGATGTCGGTAGCGCAGATCGGCGTCCTCATGTCGCTGATCCAGGTACTGCGGATCTTCGGCCCCAATGTCTGGGGCTATGTTGCCGATCACTCCGAGCGGCGCGTCTTCGTGTTGCGCCTGACCGGCGTTGCGGCGCTGGTTTCCTTCTCCGGTTTCGTGTTCGGCTCGACCTTCGCGCACTTTTTTGCCGCGATGGTGCTGCTCAACCTGTTCACCAGCGCCCAGGGCCCGATGTGCGAAGCGCTGATGCTGTCGGAGATGCGCGGCGACCTGACCTACTACGGGCGCATCCGCCTGTGGGGATCAATCGGCTTCATTGTGACGGTGATGCTGGCCTCGTTCCTGATGGACTGGCAGGGCACCGGAGCCCTGGTCTGGTTTTGCGGCGTGCTGCTGGTGTGCGTGCTGGGCGCCGCTTTCCGCCTGAAGGACGTGCCGCGCCTGGCCCATGCCGGCAAGCCGCCCGCCTTGCTGTCCGTGCTGCGCAAGAAGGAGGTGCTGGCTTTCTTCGCCTCGACGGCGTTGATGGTGTCGGCCCACGCGGCGCTCTACACCTTCTACTCGCTCTACCTGGAAAGACAGGGTTATAGCAAGACGGTAACTGGACTTATGTGGTCGGTGGGCGTGGTGGCCGAGGTGCTGTGCTTCTATTACCAGGCGCCGCTGTTCCGGCGCTGGGGCGCCAAGCGGCTGATGTTTGCCTGCTTCGCCTTTGGCGTTGTGCGTTTCGCCCTGATTGGCGCAGGCGCGCAGTCGCTGGCACTGCTGGTGGCGGCGCAGTTGATGCACGCGGCGACCTTCGCGTTGCACCACTCGGCATCGGTGCAGGCCATGCAACGCTGGTTCAGCGGTCCGCTGCAGGCACGCGGCCAGGCGCTTTACATCAGCATTTCGTATGGCCTTGGCGGCAGCATCGGCAGCCTGGGGCTGACCACCGTCTGGCAAAACGCCGGACCGCAATTCATTTTCTACGTTGCTTCGGGGCTGGTGGCAGCAGGCGCTGTGGCCGCTGCGCTGAGCTACCGCTGGCAGCGCTAGCGCTCAGGCAGCGCGGTTGACGGAGCCTACCTGGTGGCGGCGCTCGGCCGCCTTCATCACCATGGAACGAATGTCGTTCAGCAGCGAGAACTCGGTCGGGCTGAGGTGGATGGCCGGGAAGGAGTCGTCCCAATCGCCGTACAGGAAGCCGGTTGGCTGGCCGTTGGAGCAAAGCGGCAGGATCACGAAGCTGCGCGCGTCGCTCAGCGTATCGCGCCACCAGGCCGGGAGCTTGGCCGCGAATTTCGGGTCGGCCGCATTCTCGATGAAGATCACACGGTCGCTGCTCAGGGCAGCGTGGAATACGTTCGGCTCATAAGTGTCGGCGAAGTGCATGGCCGGCAGGTGCTCGCGCACGCCATCGCCCAGGCACATGCGCGCCGCATACTGGTTGTCGCGGCGGTTGCGCACGAAGGCCACCGCACGGGTGAACTGCAGGCCCTTGTACACGGTTTCCAGCGCGATCGAGACCATCTGGCCGGGGCTTGCGGTGTCGAGCGAATCGCGCATATCGGCCAGGCCGCTTAGCAGGATATTGTTGCCGGCAGCGCGCTGGCGGGTTTGCGCCAGCGCCTTCGCGCGGCGCTCGGCCGGCTTGGACAGCGGTGCAATCGACAGGTCGCTTGCCGCCACCACTTTCGCCTGCTCGATAGCCAGCGCCAGCCTGTCGGTACTGACGCCGATCATGGTCGAATAACGGGCGGTGATGCGTTTCACTTCCGCCGCGCCTTCTTCGTTGTCATTCCACAGCGCACCGGCGCAGATGGAGGACATGGTCGACACGCCCGCCACCCAGTCTTCGGGGCTGAGTGGCTCGGCCGGTTCATCGTCGGCCGGCGGCACCAGGGTGCGCATGCCGGACAGCAGGTTTTCAGGCAAGCCCCAGTGCACGGCGGCGGCGCGGCCGATATCCTGCAGGCTCAGGCCCAGGAACTCGACTGCGCGGCTGTCTTCCTTGCCTTCGCCGGTGGCCTGCTGTAGTGCGGTCCAGCGTTCCGGCATGTAGAAGGTGACCAGCATTCGGCCCAGGGTTTGCAGCATGGAGCAGACCACGGCCTCTTCGCCGTGGCGATTCTCCGCCGTAGCCGACACTTCGCGCGCGACGATGCCGGCCAGGACGGCCTTTTCCATTTCAATGTGCGCCAAGCCGGAGTCCGGCGACACCACGGACAATTCTTCGATCAGCTTAAGGCCCAGCGCAAGGTGGCCGATGGCTTCGGTGCCCAGCACCAGCATGGCCTTGCTGACGGTGTTGATCTTCTGGCCGAAGGCCGAATACATGCCGCTATTGGCCAGCCGCAGCACTTTCTGGGTCAGGACAGGATCCGACAGCACGGTGCGCGCCATGTCGAATTCCTTGTCGTCCTCGCCGCGCATGGCGCCCAGGATGGCGGTGATGGCCTTGGCAAAGCCCGGCATGTCGCCTTGCTGGCGCGTGCGGTCCCACAGCGTGGACAGGGTTTGCTCGCCCAATGCGCTCATTGGGCCACCTGCCGTGGTTCTTCAGTCATCAGGGCGGCGTAGGTGCGCTCCTTGAGCGCAGCCATGGCGGTGTGCGCAGCCATCGGGCGGCCGGTCAGGAAGCCCTGCACATACTGGCAACCGCGCTGTTCGACGTAGTGCATCTGTTCTTCGGTTTCAACGCCTTCGGCAACAACGGACAGGTCCAGGTGTTTGGCCAGGTCCAGCACGGCGTTGCAGATGGCGCCGTCCTTTTCCGAGCCGGGCAGGTCGCGAATGAAGGTGCGGTCGATCTTCAGCACGGAAATCGGGAAGCGTTTCAAATAGGACAGCGAGGAATAGCCGGTGCCGAAGTCGTCGATCGCGATGCGGGCGCGACGTTCGGCCATTTTGGCCAGGATCGTCTCGGCGTGGGCCGGATCGATCATCAGTGTGCCTTCAGTAATTTCCAACACCAATTGTTCACCAGGCAGGCCGGAGTAGGCCAGTGCGTCGTCGAGTACATCGAGGAATTTGTCGTTGCGGAATTGCCGGGGGCTGATATTAACAGAGATATATAGCGGCCGTTCAGCCACCTCCTGGAACTGCTTGAGCTGCACGCAAGCTGACTTCAGCGCCCAGGCGCCGAGCAGGTTGATCAGGCCATTGGTTTCCGCGATCGGGATGAAGCGAGCCGGCGGCACCATGCCAAGGGGAGGGTGCTTCCAGCGCATCAGGGTTTCGAAGCCTTCGATTTCGCGCGTGACCGAATTGACGATGGGCTGGTAGTACAACAGGAATTCGCCCTCGCGGACGGCCTGGAACATGGCTGCCTCCAGCGAAATATCGTGTTCCGGCGGGCCGCTCTGGCGCTGGCTGTATACCACGCAGCGAGCCTTGCCGGTTTCCTTGGCGCGCGACATGGCGGCATCGGCCAGGGCGACCAGGCGCACCTCGTCTTCAGCGTGTTCAGGATAGATCGACACGCCAAGCGAGGCGCTGACGTAGATTGTGTGCTGCTCCACTTCAAACGGCGACTGCAGCGTGGCGAGCAGGCGGCCGGTAACCAGCTTGATCTGCCCTTCGTTGTAGGTGCCGGGCAAGACCGCGACGAATTCGTCGCCGCCAACACGGGCCAGGGTATCGCTGTCGCGCAGGGTTTTGCGCAGGCGCGCCGCCGCCATTTTCAGGACGGCGTCGCCGACCGGATGGCCCAGTCCATCGTTCACTTTCTTGAAGCTGTCGAGGCCAATGGTAGCCACCGCAAACCCCTGGCCGGAGCGCCGTGCCTGGGCGATGGTCATACGCAAGCGATCCGACAACAGCAGGCGATTCGGCAGCTCGGTCAGGGCATCATGAGTGGCCATGTGGCGCAGGCGCTCTTCGGTTGCATGCTGCGCCGTCATGTCGCGGCCGACGACCAGCAATTCGTAAGCCTTGTTGCCGGTGGCGTAGCTGCTGATGCGCAGTTCGAACCAGATTTCCTGCTCGGGCGTCTTGAGGCGGACCTCGGCGCGGTGTGGACCGCTGGCCTGGACCGATTCGGAAAGCGCAGACTTCAGCGCCCCGTGGTCCAGGTCACAAGTAAACGTAAGAAGTGGTTTGCCCGCAAGATCCTGCCCATTACGTAGCAATTTGGCGGCACGCTGGCTGGCAAAGAGGATTTGCCCCATCAGATTCAGCCTGAACACAACATCGCCCGCTTCCTCTAGCAGGAGGTTTGCCTCGTGATGTGTTGATGTTAGGGGCACTGTTGGGGAGCTGGAAAGCATTGTTGCGCTCGATTCTTTCTCTGCGGGTCGTAACCAGAGAGAAATGTATCACTTAAACCTCATCCTTCACATGAAAAAGAGCAACATTAGTCGATGTTTTTAAGAAATTTGTTGCCCGAGATCAGTTTTAGATCAAATGAAAAGATCTTTGATGCTTTGGTAAGCAATGTTGCATTTTTACGCTAACCTTGCTACTGCTGAAAAGTTGCGCTAGCCTCGCGTTACAGAGGAAGCCGAGGAGGGCGAAATGAACCGTTTCGACACGCACGAGGTTTTCAACCAGGTGAGCCCGTTTGTGAACGTCAACCTGTTCACCTGCGACACCGCCTTGCGCGAAGCGCTGGAGCGCGAAGGCGGCGCTTTCGCCACCGCTTCGCTGATGGAACTGGGCGCCGAACTTGGCACCGCGGAGATGCAGGAACTGGCGCAGCAGGCCAACGCCCATCCGCCCGTCCTGAAGAACTTCGACCGCGCAGGACACCGGATCGACGAAGTCGAATTCCACCCTGCCTGGCACAAGCTGATGGAGCTGATGATCGCATCCGGCGCCCATGCCTCGCCTTGGGAAGGCAAGCATCCGCATCACGGCGCTCAGGTGGCACGCGCGGCGCGCTACATCCTGTTCGGGCAAGTCGAAAACGGCGCCCAATGTCCAATCACCATGACCTATGCCAGCGTGCCTGCGCTGCGCCAAAGCCCCGGCCTTTGCGCGCGCTGGCT
>JBCNOX010000040.1:0-17328 GCA_039593645.1 Pseudoduganella sp. | reverse complement strand
TGGTGTGCACGTCGCTGTTGATCTCGATCATGCTCTCGGTGATCTCCGGCGTGACGTGGCCGGGGAATGGCTTGCGCGCCAGCAGGTGCAGCAGGTCCGGGCTCGACGCAGTCAGGTCGAAGTCGGACAGGCTGACCAGCTGCAGTTCGAGCTCAACGCCCATCGTCAATGGTTGCGACGATTTGAATTCTTCCAACGGCATATCAGCCCTCCTCTTTCGCCGTTTCGCGCGCCCGGATCAGCGCGCGCTGCGTAATGATCGGCCCCAGCACTTCCATGAACAAGGTCATGGCAGCCAGCGCGGCCAGTTCATCGACCAGCACGATACCCATGTAACGCGTCTGCTCAAGCAGCAGGATCGCGAACACCGACATCGGCGACAAGGCCACGCCAATCAGCGCACCCTTGCGCCAGGAAATGCCGGCAACGTGCGACAACAGCGCTACCGCAATGGTCTTGGTGGCGAAGCGCACCATCAGCAGCAGCAAGCCGAGCGAAGCGCCGAACACTACGCGCTGCCAGTCCAGCGTGGACACGGCAAACACGAACAGCAGCACCGTCAACAGTTCACCGATCGCACCGAAGTTGCGCTGCGTGCGCGTGAACGTCACGCGGCGATGGCGCGCCGTCAGGCCGAACGTCAAGGTGGCCAGGACCGGCGACAAATCGGCCGCCTGCGTGATCGACACCAGCAGCACCACCACCATGGCAAAAGCCACGGTACCGTCGCGCGCCAGCGTACCCAGATTGCGCAGCAAGGCCGGCACCAGCATGCCCGCCACCGCGCCAAGCACGGCCGAAGCGAGCAGCTCGATCACGCTGCGCGACACGGCTTGCGTCAGGCTGCCGGAAGTCTGGAATACCCAGAAGCCCACCACCACCTTGAACACGAACAGCGCCAGCACGCAGTTCATCGCCACCAGGTGCAGCAAGCGTTCCGTTACCTGGCCCGAGCTGCGCTCTTCATTGATCACGCGCAGCACGCCGGCCGGCGAAGTTGACATCGCCAGGGAAGCAAGCAACAGCGCCGTCAACGGCGGCATGCCCTGCCAGTAGGCGATTGCAAACACTGCGCCGAAAGTCAGCGCGGATTCTGCGAGGCCGCTGACGGCAATCCAGGGATTGACGCGCAGCCAGCGCAAGTTGATGCGGTAACCGAATTCAAACAGGATGAGGCCGAACGCGATATTGGCAAGCAGCGTTACCTGGCTGCTGCCGTCCGGCACGAGAAGATCGGGCATTGCCTGCGCCAGCAGGAAGCCCACCAGGCCGTACACACTGATGCGCGGCAGCTTGGTCCAACGGTGAACGAACTCGCCCGCGAGCCATGCCAGCAGCATGGCGCAAGGCCATGCGAGTTCGTCAGAGATGACTAACAAATCGGTCATAAACGTACCTCCGAGCCGTACTATATTGCATTCATGAAAAACACGTCGCACTTATCTCCGTTACAATGCCATGCATGGACATGATCAGCGAACACGTTTGCCATGGTGGAGTGCAGCGCTTCTACCGGCATGAGTCGGAGGCGATTGGTTTGCCAATGCGCTTCTCCATCTTCATCCCGCCGCAGGCTGCACAAGGCCCGTTGCCGGCCCTGTTCTATCTTGCGGGACTCACATGCACCGAAGAGACCTTTGCCATCAAGGCCGGCGCGCAGCAGCACGCGGCGCGCGAAGGCCTGATCCTAGTCGCACCGGACACCAGCCCGCGCGGCGCTGGCATTGAAGGCGAAACGGCGAGCTGGGACTTCGGCGAAGGCGCCGGCTTCTATCTGGATGCGACGCAAGCGCCATGGTCGCAGCATTACCGCATGGAGAGCTACGTCCACGAGTTGCGCCAACTGGTGATCGATGAATTGCCGGTTGATGCGAACCGTATCGGCATCTTCGGCCATTCGATGGGCGGGCATGGCGCATTGACGCTGGCCCTGCGCAGGCCGGACCTGTTCCGCAGCGTGTCGGCATTTGCGCCGATCGCCGCGCCGGTGCGATGCCCATGGGGCCAGAAGGCTTTCGGCGGCTACCTGGGAGCGGACAAGGACACCTGGCTGCAGCACGACGCCAGCGCGCTGATGTCGATACAGGACGAAGCGCCCTTCCCCAACGGGATACTGATCGACCAGGGCCTGGCCGACAAGTTCCTTGAGGAGCAGTTATTTCCGGGAGTGTTCGAGGATGCGTGCCGCGCCGCCGGACAGCCTTTGGAGCTGCGCCGGCATGCGGGCTACGATCATGGCTACTACTTTATTTCGAGCTTCATCGGCGACCATGTGAAGTTCCACAGCCGCCAACTCAAGGAACTTACTTAGTAAGTACCTTGCGGATGGTCTCCGCCAGTTCTTCCGCAACGAACTTGGCCACGTAGGCGTCGGCGCCGACGCCTTTGACGTGATCTTCGTTGGTCTTGCCCGACAGCGAAGAATGGATCACCACCGGGATCTTGGAGAAGCGCGCATCCTGCTTCACCAGGCGGGTCAGCGTGAAGCCGTCCATTTCCGGCATTTCCAGGTCGGTCAGCACCAGGGCCACGCGGTCTTCCACCGGAATGCCTTCCGCCTTGCAGCCTTCGGCGATGTGATTCAGCTTGTCCCAGGCTTCCTTACCGGTCTTCATCATCACGAACGGCGCATGCATCGCTTCCAGGCCGCGCTCGATCAGGTTGCGCGCCACGACCGAATCGTCGGCCGCCAGGATGAAGGTGCCAGGTTTGAGTGGCAGGCGCCCCACCGCGGTTTCATCGATATCCTTGCCGTCTGTCGGGGTCAGGTTGCGCAGGATGGTTTCCACGTCCAGCACTTGCGCCAGGCGGGTGTTCTGCACGTCGCCATCGACACGGGCGATGGAGGTCACCATGCCGCCGCCGTGGCTGCCCTCGGCGCTCAGCACCTGGCTCCAGTCCAGGCGCACGATCTCGTCCACCGATTCAACGGCAAACGCCTGGGTGGTGCGTGCGAATTCGGTCACCAGCATGATATTCAGGCCGGTCTTGGGCTTGACGCCGACGATGCCCGGCAGGTCCATCACAGGGATAATCTGTCCGCGCAGGTTGACCACGCCCAGCATGTGCGGCTCCGAACCCGCGACAGCGGTCACGGTCGGCATCGCAACGATCTCGCGGATCTTGAAGACGTTGATGCCGTACAGCTCAGAGTTGCCGCTGGTGCTATCGACGCCAAGGCGGAACAACAGCAGCTCGAACTTGTTGGAGTTTGTGAGGTTACTGCGCTCGTCAACTTCTTGTTGAACGGAATTCATCGATCGCTCCAGTCTGCTTTAAATGGCATTCCCTTTGGTATGGAATGTTTCGGCAGTATACCGGCCTTTTTTTAACAGCCGGGAGCGATGAGGGGCAGAAACAACAAAAAAAGGACGCACGATGGCGTCCTTTCAAGAATTCTGGAGCGGGAAAAGAGTCTCGAACTCTCGACCTCAACCTTGGCAAGGTTGCGCTCTACCAACTGAGCTATTCCCGCATGGGAGGCGCCATTATGACAGCCACTGTCCGGAGTGACAAGTTCTTTTTCGTTTGTCATGCCCCTATAATGGCCGCATGGATTCTATCGAGATAGTTTTAGCAATGCTGCTGGCCGTGATTGCCAGCGCCTACATGAAGCGGATGCTGCCGGCCGGCATACCCCTTCCCCTGGTGCAGATCGGGCTTGGCGCGGGGATTGCCGCATGGTCCGGCCACGGCATCCAGCTCGACCCGGAATTGTTCTTCCTGCTGTTCATCCCGCCGCTGCTGTTCCTCGATGGCTGGCGCATCCCCAACACGGGCCTGTTCCGCGACCGCGTGGTGATCCTCGAACTGGCCCTGGGCCTGGTGATCTTCACCGTGCTGGGCGCGGGCTACCTGATTCACTGGCTGATTCCTGCCATTCCGCTGCCGGTGGCGTTTGCGCTGGCGGCCATCCTGTCGCCTACCGACCCGGTCGCCGTCGGCTCCATCGCCTCGCGCGCCCCGATCCCGAAGCGGCTGATGCACATCCTGGAAGGCGAAGCCCTGCTGAACGATGCCAGCGGCCTGGTCTGCTTCCGCTTTGCCGTCGCGGCCGTGCTGACCGGCAGCTTCTCGCTGACCAGCGCCTCGCTGACCTTTGTCTGGCTGGCAGCCGCCGGCATTGCCACCGGCGTGGCGGTGACCTCCGCCATCGCCTGGTTGCAAGGCCAGCTGACGGCCCGTTATGGGGAGCCGGCCGGCTCGCCCATCCTCGTCAGCCTGCTGATTCCATTTGGCGCCTACCTGGTTGCCGAGCGCCTGCACGCCTCGGGCATCCTGGCTGCGGTCTCCGCCGGCATCACCATGAGTTATGTGGAGCTGGGCGGCCAGGCGCTGGCAGCGACCCGCCTCGAGCGCACCGCCGTATGGGACACCGTGCAGTTCACGCTGAACGGCGTGATGTTCGTGCTGCTCGGCGAACAGCTGCCCGACATCTTGCGTGGCGCCAGCGAATCGCTGGAGGACACCGGGCATATCAATCCATGGTGGCTGGTGCTGTATGCCTTCGCCATCAGCTTCGGCCTGATCGCATTGCGCTTTGTATGGGTATGGGCGACGTTGCGCGTGACCCTGTATCGCCGCAGCCGCCGTGCCACCTCCATGCAGGGCGGTAAGCCGCACTGGCGCCTGCTGCTGGCAACCGCGCTGGCAGGCGCGCGCGGCGCCATCACGCTGGCCGGCGTACTGACCCTGCCGCTGTTCATGCCCAACGGCGATCCCTTCCCTGCGCGCGACCTGACCATCCTGCTGGCCAGCTCGGTGATCCTGATTTCCCTGCTGGCGGCCAGCATCGGCTTGCCGCGCCTGTTGGGCGGCATGAACTTCCCGGAGGAGCCGGCCGAACGCCAGCAGGAAGACATGGCGCGGCGCCAGGCCGCATCAGCAGCAATCGCCGCCATCGAACGTGCCGAACTGGCACTGGCCGACGCTCACCACCCTGACGTGCTGCCGCAAGCCGCGGCACGCGTGATTGCGCTGTACGAATACCGCCTCAACGTGGCCTGGTCGGCGGAAGACCAGAACAAGGAACACTTCCGCAAGCTGGACCGCGCCGAGCGCGAACTGCGCCTGGCGGCCATGGCGGCCGAGCGCCAGGCCATCTTCGAGCTGGCGCGCCACCACCACATTTCCGACGAAACCGCGCGCAAGCTGGTGCGCGAGATCGACCTCGTCGAAGCACGCCACCAGAAAAAATGAACCGGCGCGCCACGCTTTCACTCGCCGGCGCATGGCTGCTGTTCTGGGCCCTGATGGTGGCGACCGCCGTGCAGGACTTCCTGCGCCATGACGACCACGGCCCGTTGTGGCAACCCGTCTTGTGGGAATCCTCGTCGATGCTGGTCGCCTCCCTGCTGCTCGCAGTGCAGCGCCTGTCCACGCGGCGCCATGACGCCCTGCTCGCAACACCGTCCCGCTGGTTTGCGCGGCAGGCCTTGTGGCTGCCGGTATGGTGGGTCCTGTTCACGCCGCTGGCTTTCGGCATACGGCATGCCGTGTACGCCCTGGCAGGGGCGGAGTACCGGCACGAACCCTGGGCCGAAACTTTCCTGTACGAGAGCGTGAAGATCTCGGTCTTCATGATCATTTTTACCTTGATCACCTTCGGCGTACTGTCGTATCGCGCGGCGGAGCAAGCCAATGCCAGCTTGCGCACGGCGCAACTGCACCAGCTTACCCAGCAGATGCAACCGCATTTCCTGTTCAATGCGCTGAACACCATTTCTTCACTGATGCACACTGACGTCGACCGTGCCGATGCCACCCTGATGCAGCTGGCCGATGTGCTGCGGGCCACGCTGGACGTCAGCGGCCAACAGCAGGCGCCACTGTCGACCGAATTGCGCCTGCTGCGCGGTTATGCGCGGCTGATGGAGGAACGTTTTGTCGACCGCGTGCAGGTCGAGTGGGACATCGATGCGGATTGCGGCGACTGCCAGGTGCCGGTGATGAGCACGCAGCCTTTGCTGGAGAACGTTTTCAAGCACACGGTCGAACGTAGGCGCGGAGTCACGAAGATCGCCATCAGTGCCAGGCGGGATGGCGACGCGCTGCTCATCGCGGTCAGCGATGATGCAGGACAGCTGCCGGCGCACCTCACCGATACGGCCAACACGGCCAACGCGGCGGCTGTCGGTGCGGCCGGCGGCGCGGGCAGCAGCGGCAGTGGCATAGGCGTTCGCAACCTGCGCGAACGCTTGCAGGCTCTGCACGGCGAGCGCGCGTCGCTGCGGCTGGTGCAGCTCGAACCCAACGGCGTGCGTGCGGAAATGAGGCTGCCATGCGTATCCTGATCGTCGACGACGAGCGTCCCGCGCGCGACAAGCTGCGCCGCCTGCTGGCGCAAGAACCGGGCGTGACCGCCGTCGAAGAAGCGCGCGATGGCATCGAAGCGCTGGAGAAAGTCGCCAGCTTCGAACCCGACGCCATCTTCCTCGACGTGCAAATGCCCGAAGTCAGCGGACTGGAAGTGGCCGCCTCCCTGCCCCACCCTGCACCGCTGGTCGTATTCGCCACGGCCTTCGATGAGTACGCCTTGCCGGCTTTCGACGCCAACGCCATCGATTACCTGCTGAAACCTTTCGATGCCGCACGCCTGCAGCGCGCCATGCAGCGGTTGCGCGAACGGCTGGCTGGCCGCGCCACGCAAGCGGAGCGTGCTCCGGGCGCCCTCGGCCTGCCGCTGCAGCAATTGCTGGTCAGCGAGCGTGGCGGCACTCGCGTGGTGCCCGTCGCCGATATCGAATGGCTCGAAACCGCCGACAACTACGTGGTGCTGCACACCTCGCAAGGAGCACCGCTCCTGCGCCAGACGCTTGCCGACCTGCTGGACAGCCTCGGAAGCCAGTTCGTGCGCTGCCATCGGCGCGCGGCAGTGCGGCTGTCTCTGGTCGAAAAGATCGACCAGGAGGGCCGACTGGTACTGCGCAACGGCGTCGTGGTGCCCCTGGGGCGCAACTACAAACCAGCCCTGCTCGAGGCCCTCACGCATCGGCAATCCCGATAGCCGGCATCGGTAATTCCCGTTTCCGTTTCGCGCCTCGCGCCGCGACAATGTCGCCGTTCACAAGGAAAAATGGGGAAACCATGGAACGGGTACTGATCGCCGGCGGCAGCTCCGGCATGGGACTGGCGCTGGCAGAGCGCCTGCTGAATGAAGACTGCGCCGTGACGATCGTCGGCCGCTCTGCGGAAAAGCTGGCAGCAGCGCAGGAAAAACTGCAGCACGCGGCGCCGCTCACGACCGTCGTAGCGGACATCACGCAAGAGGAGCAGCTTGCCGCCCTGTTCGCACAATGCGGCCCACTCGATCACATCGTCTGTACTGCCGCAGACATCGGCGGCGCCTACCAGCTCCTGTTGGACCTGGAGGTCGCTGTCATACGCAAGGCAATGGACTCCAAGCTGACAGGTCCGCTCCTGTTGGCCAAGCATGGCGCTCCCTTGCTGCCAGCGTCGGGCAGCATTACCTTCACCTCGGGCATCGCTTCCTGCCGTCCAGCGCCTCGGGGCGCGCTGGTGGCCGCAATCAACGGCGGGCTCAACTCGCTTACCTACGCGCTCGCGGTAGAACTGGCGCCTATCCGCGTCAACGCAGTCTCGCCCGGCTGGGTGGATTCGCCGATCTGGGAGTTTGTCGCCGGCGACGCAAAGGTGAGCATGCTCGAAGGAATGGCAAAGAAACTACCGGTTGGGCGGATTGGCCACGTCGATGACATCGCCGACGCAATCTGCTTCCTCATGCGAAACCGCTTCACCACCGGCAGCGTATTGCATGTCGACGGGGGACACCGGCTCGTGTAGGCCGGCCGCCCGGCGCCGGACGGCATCCAGCAACTGTCGCAAGGCAAGCGGCAGCTGCCTTGGGCGCCAGCTCATATGAATGCCGATGCGTCCGCCGTCGCTCTCCCACGGCAGCGCGACAATCCCAGCCGCAAGCCCAGCCACTGCCAGTCGCGGCAGCAAAGCGCAACCAAATCCGGCGCAAACCATGTTCACAATCGTGCCCAGGCTGCCGTACTCACCCGCTACTTGCGGCATACCGCCGCCCGCCGTCGAAAACGCATGGTCGAACATGGCGCGATAGGCACATCCCTGCCGGGTCACCAGGAAACGCTCCGCCGCGGCATGCTGCGGCCCCACGCTGGCGCGGCTGCCAAGCGCATGCCCGGCCGGCACCAGCAGGACCAGCTGGTCCGCACCAACGCATTCGCTGTGCAAGCCGCTGTCGGCAGGCGGCTGCGTGAAAGAAAAACTCACATCCAGCGAGCCATCCTTCACCGCCTCGCGCAGGGCCCCCGTGCCAGCCACTTGCAAATCGATTTGCAACAAAGGATGGCGGCCCTGGAACTCGACCAGCATCTGGGCCAGCCAATGCGTACACAAGGTTTCCAGCGCGCCGACCGACAACCTGCCACGCACTTCGGCGTCGCCAGCCACGGCGGCCCGCGCATCGGCCGCCAGCGACAGCAAGGCCTCCGCATACTCGACCAGCTTTTCGCCCGCGTCGGTGAGCGCCAATTTGCGCTGTGAACGATCGAACAGCGCAACGCCCAAGTCCGCTTCCAATGCCTGGATCTGTTCGGTCACGCTGGACTGCGCAAGATGGACCTTTTGCCCCGCCTTGGTGAAGCTAAGCGTGGAAGCGACGGCCAGGAAAGTTCGTAGATGTTTGAGCTGCATGTTTCGCATTATCGCCGAGATCGTGGATGAAAATCTTTTGAACTTTTGGTAGCCCTGCCGGTCCATAGCGGACTAACCAGGGAGGCCATCATGGCAAAACAAAAACTGCTTGCAACCTTGCTGCACATCTCCGACCTGCACATTGGCAGCATCGATCCAAACACGGGAGACGCCACCATCAACCCGGCCGTACAAATCGGGCTCGACAACTTCCCCATATTCGACGGGCTCCTTGGGCATCACGGCAGTGCCCTGCGTGCCCTGGCCGAATTCGTCGAAGAGCTGCGTGCCAGCGACGAAAAATTCCAGATCCTGGTCACCGGCGACCTGAGCCGCAACGGCGATGCGTCTGAGCTGGCCCTGGCGCGTCGGTACTTTGAAAGCGAAATCGACCTCCTCCCACCCAATGGCGATTATGTCGGCCTGCGTGCGGTAGGCAAGGTCATTGCAATTCCCGGAAACCATGATCACTGGGCAGGACTGCCAGTGCCGATTGGCACGACACCATCAAGCTTCTACCACTATTTCGTTCGCCCGCTGCCAGCCATGCGCAGTCTCGCGCTTGGGAACCAGGGCCATGAGCTGACTTTGATTGAGCTTGATTCGGATGCCGACGTGCGCCCCAATTCCATCCAGCGCACCTATGCGCGAGGAAGCTTCTGCTCGCAATTGCAGCTGCTTGACGCCATGCTCGAACCGCGCAAAGACCGCGAAGTCCGCGTACTGGTCATCCACCATGCACGGACCTGGACGGGCTTCAGCCTGGCCATCTCTCACAGCACCAGGTACGCCCTGGACCACTTCCTGCAGCAGCATGAAATCGCAGTGATCCTGTGCGGCCACACGCACAA
Organism: Pseudoduganella sp.; assembly: GCA_039593645.1. Lineage (GTDB taxonomy): Bacteria > Pseudomonadota > Gammaproteobacteria > Burkholderiales > Burkholderiaceae_D > Rugamonas. Next base: position 7,795 of record JBCNOX010000040.1, on the reverse strand, counting down.
AGCCGCTGTGCGGCGGCATTATGCCGGCGGCAGGGAGTGCTGGGAATGCGGGGCAGGTTCAACGACACAGTTTGACACCGTGCCCCGCAAGTGGCGTGTCAGGCTGCGCAACCCAGACAGCGTCAACCTGGAGCCCAATGCCTTGATGCTGCACCGAATCTTCGACATTGACGGCAGGCTCGAGTGGGCGACGACAACGTTCCACCGTTCAGCAACGGGCTTCACTGCCGCTCATGCCCCGCGCCAGTTCGCGCTGCAATAGCACCGAGCCGTGCGCCAGGTCGCGCTGGTTGGCGCACCAGCGTTGAACCAGCGCGTCCTTCGTGAGGAATCCTGCCCGCCGCGCCGCCGGCAACCTGGAAAAGGTGTTCGCGCCCAGGTAGAAGTAACCATTGACCAGAAGGGGTGACGCCTGCAGCATGCAGAAAAGACTGCGGACCAACGCCGGAGCCAGTTCCAACTCCAGGTCAAGCGTTCCCGCCACGTTTCCGTTTAACAGTTGCGGGCTGATTGCTACACTTTTGCCCTTTTCCTTGACGACGAAATCGCCGCCTGCGCTTTTGCGGGCTATCGCCCCGTCCGCTGCGCGACGAAGCGAGCGATTGAACAGCAGTTCAATTTCACGTAAGGCCTCAAACACCATCCCGGGCGTCAGGCCGTATTTCAACAGGCGTTCGCCAGCGGGGTCGCCACTGCGGCAGGACGCGTGATGCTCGCGCAAATGCGGCACCAGATCGAGCGGCAGCTTGCCAGCGCCCATGAGTGCAGCCTCCCACTGCGCCGGCCCGGACGGTGGACGCATTTCATCCAGTTTTTCGAGCAGCGCAGCCCAGGCATCGGCGATCACCTGCTGCTCGCCATAGAGTATGGCCGCCATTGACGGCTGCAGTTCATCGGTTTCAGCACCCGCCGATTCACCACTGCTCAACGCCGTGTACACGCTCGCAAGCCATTCTGGACGTTCGGCCAGCGCGCCACATTGGCTCGCATCAAGCAGCAGGTCTTCCTGCTCCAGCGCCAGTCGGATCTGCTGTGCGTGGGCACGCAGGCTCTCCAGTGCGTCGGCATCGTCAAACGCGGCGAGTACCTTCCTGAGTATTTCGATTTCCGGCATGATCTTTCTCCCTTGGCGCTCCGGCTGCCCGGCACGGCGCACTGAATTCAGCAATGCCTGCGCAAAGCGTGCCTTGGCCTGGTTCACCTGTTCGGTTGACACTCCGAGTTCGGCGGCCACCATGCGTGGCGTCTGGTCCATGACCCAAACCCGGTAAGCGATGTCGGCATCGGTCGATTGCGGCCGCGCCTCCACCAGTTGCAACGCGACCCGGCTGACCGTCGCAGCCAACTGGTCGCGCAAGCGATAGCGCGTGAGGTGGTGTTTCTCCGCGAGTTCGCGTTCGCCTGGCGCATAGTCCGACAGGAAATCGGCCAGCAAGACTTGTTCGGACTCTGGCAGCTTGCCGATGGCCGCCCGGAGCTGGGCAACCTGCTGCTTCATTTCCGCAGCCTCGGGCGGCAAGGGATCGGCCGCGGCGAGGTCGAAGCATTCCTCGATATCGACGGCACGCGAACGCAGCCGGTGCAGTTTCAGTTGCCGGCGGCGGCCGAAGCGGTAAAAGGCGGTGGCAAGGTAGGGGGCGAAGTCGCCCTTGGCCGCGTCAAAGCGGCTGTTGAGAGGCTCCCATTCAAGGAAGAAGTCATGGATCAGGTCGTGGGCGTCATGCGGCTGGATGTGATAGCCATCGCGCACCAGCTTGCTCAGCACGCGCCACAGCAGCGGCTCGTACTCGAGGAAACTCCTGGGGGACGCAAACGCACTCATCAATAACTCCAATTGGGGCACTCAATACCTCATATTGCACGGCACCGGCCAATTGGTTGAAATCTGCGTCAAACATTCTGTTCGCCCCTCCCATATGCTGTTCGCCACCTATTGCTGGTGTGGCAAGACCGCTTTCCCTAAGCTGGGTCCATGTACAACCAAACTTGCAAAAACATCATGCAAAACCAACGCCTGTATTTCCTCGACTGGCTGCGCATCGGCGCTTTCTTCTTGCTTGTGCTGTACCACACCGGGATGTATTACGTGACTTGGGACTGGCACGTCAAGACGCCCCACCCCAGCGACGCCATCGAGCCGCTGATGCTGCTGTCTTCGCCCTGGCGCATGTGCCTGCTGTTCCTGATCGGCGGAGCCGCTGCCGCCTTCCTGCTCGAGAAGCTGGGCGGCAAGGGCCTGGCCAAGGAACGCAGCAAGCGCCTGCTGGTTCCGCTCATCTTCGGCATGTTCTTCGTGGTGCCGCCCCAAGCCTACTTTGAAGTGGTCTCGGACGTCGCCTACCAGGGCAGTTATTTCGATTTCATGCAGCTTTACGTTCGCGCTTACCACGGCTTCTGCGACCACAACGGCTGCCTCGACCTGCCGACCTGGAACCACCTGTGGTTCCTGCCCTACCTGTGGATCTACACCCTGCTGCTGGCAGCGATCGGCAGCCGCCGCGTGCAAGCGATAGGCGGCTGGCTGCAGCACCACTTGCAAGGCTGGAAGGTGTTCGTGCTGCCGGTGGCTTTCCTGGCTGCGGGCCGTATCCTGCTGCTGCCGCACTGGCCGCACACCCATAACCTGACGGCCGACTGGCATAACCACGCGATGAGCCTGCCTTTCTTCCTGCTGGGCGCTGCCATGGCCCGCCGCGGTGAATTCTGGCAGCGGCTGGAGAACGTGCGGTTTGCAGCCCTCGGCTTCTTCCTCGCGAGCTGGGCAACGCTCATCTTCTATTACTCGACGGGCGAGACCTACAAGGACTGGCTGCCGCTGGCGCGCACCGTGTATGCATTGTGCCAGTGGAGCGGCATCGTCGCCGTGTGCGGCTTCGGCCACCGCCACCTGAATGTCGACAGCGCCAAGCGCCGCTACCTGACGCAGGCCGTGTTCCCGGTCTACATCCTGCACCAGACCCTGATTGTCTGCCTCGCCATGGGCTTGCGCAAGGCCGGCCTGGCGCCGGTGACGGAAGGCGTAATGATCGTGGTGCTGACGCTCACCATCAGCTTTGGCGTGTTCGAGATCGTACGCCGCGTGCCGCTGCTGCAGCCGCTGTTCGGCGTGGGGAAAGCGGCAGGCGCCTCGCCTGCCGCCAAGGATGGATTAGTTCAGCACCTTGCGTGAGCGCTTGGCGCGGTACATCTCGGCATCGGCAATCGCGAGGGCTTCCTCCAGGTCGATGCCGGGCTTGCGCATTGCCATGCCGATCGACGCCCCTACGTCGTAGCCGGCCAGCGTCTCCTGCACCCGCAGCAGCATGGCCTGCGCGTCGAAATAGTCGCACTCGACCATCAGCATCGCAAATTCATCGCCGCCCATGCGCGCCACCACGTCGGAACCGCGCGTAACCTCTTTGAGTGCCTTGCTGCAACGAATCAGCAGCGCGTCGCCCGAGGCATAGCCCTGGGTATCGTTATAAAACTTAAGGTCATCGAGGTCGATCGAGACGACGCAGGCCGGGTGGCCATAGCGGCGGCAGCGTTCTTCCTCGCGCACCATCAGCATGTCCCAACCGCGGCGGTTGTACAGGCCGGTCAATTCGTCGCGCGTGATGTCGACATCCATGCGCTCAGCTTTGCGCGCCGCTTCGGTGCTGGCCAGTTCCGCTTCCAGCAAGCCGCCCAGCAGCTCGCCCATCAGCACAACCATGTCCTTGTCTTCCCGGATGCGCTCCGGCTGCGGTTCGGGATCGATGGCGCACAGCGTGCCGAACAGGGTGCCGTCGGCGCGCCGCAGCGGCACCCCGACATAGGCGCCAATCGTGATCTTGTCGGTAATCGGGGCCTGGGCATAGGCCGGCTCGCTGGTCACGTCGGGCGCGATGTGCGGTCCCTGCCCCTCGACCATGCGCGAGCAGAGCGTTTCAGCCCAGCTGTACACCTGGCCCGCCTTGACGCCATAGCCATGGTCGTCGGCAAACAGCACAATCCAGTCTTTCCCGTCGGTACGAGTGACCATCCACAATTTGAAGCCCAGGCGCTGCCGAAGGAACTGCATGGTGGCCTTCGAAGCGGCCGCAAAATCGTTCATCATCGCTTGCCTCATCAATAGCTGGTTCCGGCTCAGAGTCGAAATGTCATTATGCACCGGTCGGAGTAGACTTGACAGCGCTAATTTGCCTGGAGACCGCCACGATGACACGCCTGACCGCCAAGGACTTTGAACCGGAAGTACTCGAGCTGTTCGACAAGTATGTGCACGGCCAGTTGAGCCGGCGCGATTTCATTGCCTCCGCCACGCGCTACGCGGTGGCTGGCTCGACCGGAGCCAGCCTGCTGGCGACCCTGGCGCCCAGCTTTGCCGCCCCGCTGGTGGCAGCCGACGACAAGCGCCTCAAGGCAGCCTATGCTGAATATCCCTCGCCGCAGGGCTACGGCAAGCTGCGCGGCTACCTGGTGCAGCCGGCCGCCGCCAAGGGCAAGCTGCCTGCCGTGCTGGTGGTGCACGAGAACCGCGGCCTGAACCCGCATATCGAGGACATTGCCCGCCGCCTCGCCCTTGACGGCTTCCTGGCCTTTGCGCCGGACGCCCTGTTTCCGCTGGGCGGCTATCCCGGCGACGAAGACAAGGCGCGCGAAATGTTTTCCAGGCTGGACCAGACTAAAACCCGCGCCGATTTCCTGGCTGCCGTGCAAATCCTAAAGTCCCACCCTGGCGCCAACGGCAAGGTCGGCGTGGTGGGCTTTTGCTACGGCGGCGGCATGGCCAACTACCTTGCTACCATGGTGCCCGAGCTGGCGGCAGCCGTGCCCTTCTATGGGGCGCAGCCACCGGCTGCGGATGTACCGAAAATCAAGGCGCCGTTGCTGGTCCACGACGCAGGCAACGATGCGCGCATCCTGGCCGGCTGGCCGGCCTACGAGGCAGCACTGAAGGCCGCCGGGACGGACTTCCAGCACTTTGTCTACCCCGGCGTCGAGCATGGCTTCAACAACGACACCACGCCGCGCTACGACGAAGCCGCCGCCCGGCTGGCGTGGCAGCGCACCGTGGACTTCCTGAAGCGGCACGTCGCTACTTCGTGAACGTCAGCGTGTAGGCCGCCGGCCCTGGCAGCAGCGGCGTGGGCTTGCCCGCCACCCAGTCGGCATGCCCGGCCAGGAAGAACGGCGACAAGGGGTGGCCGCTCTGGCCGCCCGGCATATTGAACAGGCCCTGCTCCTCGTGCCCCGGCGACACCGTCATGCGCTCGGATTGGCCGAACGCCGGACCGGCCACGCGCGGCATATTGCTGTCGCCCGGAAGCTGGTCGGGCGGCACGCTGAGCCACTTCTTCAGCATTGGCACGGCGCCCGCGATCGGGTGCGCAATCGCGGCCGTGTTGCGGGCGCCCCAGGTGGCGGAGGCCAGCGGCTTGCCGCCAGCCGTCAGGTGCTCGATGGTGCGGTCCAGTGCCGCCAGCTGCAAGGCCTTCCAGTCTGCATACCCCGACGGCAGCCAGCCGCCCGGCTGTTCATCCAGCAGGCGTCCCAGCACTACCGGCCAGCGGCTGGAAGCGGCACGCATATTGGCATCCTTGTTCAACTTGGCCAGCTCAATATTGGCGCCGCCATACAGCAGTTCGTACAGGGACCACATGAAGGACCGGCTGGCGCGGTAAGCCACCGAATCGACGCTGGCATGGCCATTCCATTTTTCCTTCAACAGGCGCGCCAGTTCAGCGCGCTGCGGCTTGCCTTTCACCGCTTCCGCATCCAGCACGGCCAGGGCCCGGTCGCGCCACTGGGAGATGAACAGCGCCCGGTCGTCCAGCATCACGCTGTAGACGGCCTTCTCGTCGGCTTTGTCGCCCAGTGCGGCCAGCGCATCGCGCGCCTGCCTGGCGCGCGCGCCCATGTCGAAACCGCCGTCGCCCAGCTTGACGGCGTCGGCACCCAGCAACTGACGGCTGTTGGCAGTGACCAGCTGGCCGTCGGCCGGATTGCGCACCGATGGATAAGCAGCCGCCGGCAGCAAGCCTTGCCAGCCGCGCGTGCTGCCATTGGCCGCCAGCGGATAGCTGGCGTCGACCGGCGTGGCGGGCCGCTGCGGCAGCGGGCCGACGATGGTCCAGCCGATATCGCCTTTGCTGTCGCCCACCACCAGGTTCTGGGCCGGCATGCCGACCTTTGGCGCCAGCGCCAGCGCTTCGTCCACGCTGTCCACTTCCTCCATATGACGGAGCGTCAGGTTGACGGCGTTCACCTCGTGCGCCACCCAATGCACCGCATATTCGCGGCCGCCGGAGTGCATGATCGGTCCCAGCGAAGTCTCGCGCACTTTCACCCGGACCGGCGCCAGGCCTTTCACCAGGATGGTCTCTTCATGCTCCACCGGGGTTTCCCAGCCGCCGGGCAGCTTGGCCTGGCCGGGCCGTTCCTTGGCCGTACCGACTTCCACCAGGTCGACATAATCGCCATAGCTGTTGGTAAAGCCCCAGGCCACATTGCCATTGCTGCCCGCTACCACGGCCGGCACGCCCGGTATGCTGACACCGACGACGCGCCGCGTGCTGCCATGCTGGCCCGGCACCTGCAGCAGCAGGCGGTACCAGGTGTTCGCCAGCTTGATCCCCAGGTGCATATCATCGGATACGATGGCGCCGCCAGTGATGCTGCGTTTGCCTGCCACCGCCCAGTTATTGCTGCCCACGCCGTCGACAAATGCGGCGGCCGCCAGTGTGGCCGGCTCCTTGGCCACGCCCTTGCCCCACCAGTCGGGCGCGCGCACCGGAATCGGCGCATCCGGCGCCGGCGGGCTGGCCGCATCCAGCGGCGCATCCCACTGGGTGCTGTCCGGCAGCAGGAAGGCCAGCTGCTCGGCGTTGGCGTGTTCCTTCAGCCAGCCGCGCGCCAGCTCGCGGCCGATGCCTGTTACTTGCAGGTCGATATACATTGCCCAGGCCACCAGGAAGGAATCTTCCGGCGCCCACGCACGCGGGCCGACGCCGACCAGGCCATATTCGAACGGACGGTTGCCGAGCGCATTCAGGCCATCGTTGACGCCTGCGGTGTAGCGCTCCAGCAACTGGCGGTCGGCTGCCGGCATGGCTGCGATCGCCTTGCCGGCGCGGGCACGGAAACGGTGCAGGCGGTTGATGCGGTCCGTCTCGAGTGCCTTCTCGCCAAACAGCTCGGACAGTTCGCCGGCCGGCATGCGGCGCAGCAGGTCCATCTGGAAGAAACGGTCCTGGGCATGCACGAAGCCGGTCGCATAGGCCACGTCATTACGGTCGCCGCCGGAAATGGAAGGAACGCCCTTGTCGTCGCGGGTCACCGTCACATTGCTGGACAGGCCGGGCGCATTGCGCCGGCCATCGAGCTGGGCCAGGCTGCCGCGCAAGAAGAACCAAAGCCCCAGCACCATCACCAGCAGCAGCACCAAAATCGCGAACGCAACGCGTTTCAGCCATAACTTCGCCATCGGCAGCCTCATTGTTATTCTGTTGCGTCAAATCTTGCCAGAAATCCAAATGGAACGGCGGGGAAATTGTTTAACCGTGCTAAAGTGCCCAGCATGATTCCTGCACCTACCCCTTCCAACGAAGCCGAGCGGCTGGCGGCCTTGTATGCCCTGTTGTTGCTCGACACGCCACCTGAGGAACGCTACGACAAAATTGTGGCATTCGCAGCGGAGGAATTTGACGTTCCCATTGCCCTGATTTCGCTGCTCGACACCAACCGCCAGTGGTTCAAGTCGGCCATCGGCCTGGGCGGCACCTGCGAAACCAGCCGCGACATATCGTTCTGCGGCCACGCCATCATGCGGGCT